>PSPX01000013.1 GCA_004195715.1 Methanobacteriota archaeon
TTCCCTGGTCACGATTGCTCGCATTGCCAAGTTTTCGCGCCTGCTGCACCCCGTAGGGTCTGGATTCGTGTCTCAGAATCCATCTCCGGGCGATGTCTCCCAACACCCGTACGCGTAGAGGGCTAGAGGGTACATTACACCCCCTACAACCTGATACGCCGCAGGCCCATCCTATGCCGCCGGAGCTTTCATCCACCCACCGTTCCAGGCGTGGTGAACTATGGGGTATTATTCTCAGTTTCCCGAGGTTATCCCCCAGCATAGGGCAGGTTACCCACGTGTTACTGAGCGGTACGCCGAGTCCCTAAGACTCGCGACTCGCATGGCTTAATCGAACTCCAATAGCGGTAGCCTCCGGCAGGATCAACCGGATTTCGCGTGAGCGGAATCTCACTGATCCTTGCAGAGTTATTTATCACAAGTTGTCACTAATTGGTTAATTGGCGCAGATGCACTTCATTCATTGAAATGTAATTTATCTGCTTCTTGCACCCCCTGTATCGGGGGCCAAGTCATAATTGTGGTTAACCTCCTCAACCACGAACTAGTTCGTGGCCGCACTTCCTCGGCTGCGCCATACCTGAAGGAGAATATCATCGCACTAGGTGCTCAATCTCCAACGCCGGTTTAACGCAGCGTCCCGCCGACCGTCCTACGGTATTTCAACGTGACGAGAGGGGCTGAGAGGGCATCGCAGAGCAGTGTGGCGATTATCGACTCAGTCAGCTCCGAAGAACTCGCGGAGAACAGGATGCATTTCCATGGCCTGCTCCTTCTGGATCTGCTCGTATGTTCGCAGGATTATGCCTACGGCTAGGAGCAGTCCGGTGCCAGTTGCATTACCCACAGTCCCGAGCAGGTCAGCACCGGATGCGAGTAGCCCGACGAAGGCACCAGAGAACAAAGTCACGGGCGGAATATAGCGCTGGAGGATACGTTCGAGGACGACGGGGTTCTTGCGGAATCCTGGAATCTGCATGCCGGTACGCTCAATCTGCTTGGCGACATCTTTGGCCCCCATGTTAGTGGTCTCAATCCAGAACTTTGCAAACACAGTAGAGCCGGCAGTCATGAAGAAGACGTATGTGAAGACGTGAATCATAATCTGGGGCAAACTATGGCCGTAGGCGTCGCCTGTTTGATTGAGCAGTGGAATCAGCCAGTCTCCTACTCCATTGACCATTGACGAGTACCATGCAAAGCCGTCAGTCGGAGTGGTAGCACCGGGCTCATAGGCTCCGAACCAGTGTGCCCTGCTCCCCCATCCCTGACTACCTAATATCGGAACTGTGGAGAGCACTGGGTGGCTCCAGAAGAGAAGGGTGAACATGTTGACGTTGGCTAGAAGAGCGGCCATCAGAATGACCGGTATGTTGCTCGCGTAGACAAGCCGAATCGGGTACTGCCCCCTGTGGCCGCGGACCTTGCCGTGGGTAAGTGGCAGTTCGAGCTTGCTAGATTCGGCGTACGCTACCACTAGGAAGACAAGAATTGAGGATGCGAGCGCAGCGACCGGATTGGCGTGATTTAGGAGCATCATCTCGAAACCATTCTGAGACACCAGTTCGGAATTGGTCGCAGTTCGCAGGGTGTAGAAAATCATGGGCAGGGCTCCCGAAGGCGGGTTGTCGATACTCATTGGAGAGCCTTGGACCACAGGTAGTGGAGATAGTGTTCCGACAAACGTCGACTGCGCAACCCCTGCGGCAATGAACAGCGAGATACCGCTGCCGATTCCCCACTTGCTGACCAGCTCGTCGAGTAGGAACACGAGGTATGAACCGATGAACAGTTGTGAGACGATGATGGCGTTGGCCCATCCGAGGCCGTACTGCCCGATGACGCTCTCACTCGGGTCAAGGAAGCCGTAGACTTGGGGAATCGACTCGACAGGAATCATAAACAGGACAAGGAGTTTCTGAACGCCTTGGTACAGCTGCTTGTCGCTTGAGTCCTGCAAGTCGAGTTGGATGATCTTGGCTCCAGCGAATAGCTGCATGATAATCGAGCCGGTGACGATGGGTCCTATCCCAAGATGCATGATAGAACCGGATGCACCAGCCATGATGGCGCGGAACGAGGAGAAGATGTCGAGAGTCGAGTCCGAGAGCCCGTAAATCATCACGTTGGTCATCATGAAGTAGATGATTAGTACCAGAACGGTAGTCCACATCTTCTGGTTGAATCTGACGTGCCCTTCGGGCTTGGTGATGCTTGGGTAAACATCCACTAGTCTCGATAGGGCATACAATCTGCTTGACTCAGAACCAGAGTACAACAAAATTGTCATGGCCCCGGAAGCCCCTAGACCGAGCAGAGCCACTCCGACCAGTAGGTATCCAACTGCAGCCTTGTCTACCCAACCCCAATAGGCGAGACTGAGTACGAAGACGAGCCAGATTAGTCCTTTGAGAGACTTGCCCAGAAACGGTATTTCCCTGATATTCTCAGGGAGATCCCTCATAGACGCCCACATCACAAAGCCGACGTAAGGGAAGGAGATGAGGAACATCTTCAGAGCACGCGTTTGTTCGTCGACCGAACCGTCGAGCAAGTCGTCCCTGAGCCAGTAGAATAGAGCGCCCCAGTAAATGATGGCCATGATGCCAAAGCCAATCGGGTTTGGTCGGCGCTCAACCATCGAGCTCACTCCTCTTCCCACTCGTCCCCGACAGTGACGGATCCGCCAGCCGCCTCAACCTTCTCTATGGCGCGCGCGCTGGCCTCTGCGACGGTGATGTGGATGGCGCGGTCGATTCGACCCTTGCCGAGGAGCTTGTCGTAGCCCATCTCGCTGAGATTGATGGAATCGCCATCAGCGAGGGCTTGAACTTCCTGCATGTTGATCGATACGTTCACGTTGCGCAGGCTAGGATGGCGGTTGAAGCCGTACATCCCCCAGTGCCCAGGCATGTACTTCAATCGAGTCATCAGTCTGTGTTTGTTGATTCCGGCGTTGCCGCGGCCGCCTCTCTTACCGGCACCTCGGCCGGCCTTCTTGCCACGGCCGTGGTAACGGCTTCGACCTCGGAACTTGTTTGTTCGTGAAACCATGTTAATCCCTCAAATCATCCTTACGACTAGGTCGGTTATTGCCTCGCCCCTGAAGCCCAGTGCACCACCTACGACGAAGCTGCGCTTGATGCCGCCCCATCCCTTGGTGCCCCTCGGTGGGTGCAGTCGGAAGACGGGTTTCATTCCCTCAACATCGCTGGTTCGCGCATCGCCAGATGCGATGGCTTTCGAAAGTGCCCCGATGGTCGAGAACTTGCTGCCGGACTTGATGACTGCATTGGTGACTAGTTTGTCGCCAATCATGCGACCTCGCTCTGAAATCAGGCTGGAAACTGTGTCTGCGTCGACCTCCCCCCAGGTCACGTAGTCCTTGGCCTTGTGCAGCATCCCGGCATAGGCTGGGGTGTCAGGTATCAGGACGGCGTGGTTGACCCTAGTCAGGTTGAGCATTGACATGGTGTCGCGAATCTTCGGCTTGACACCGCGATCGCTGCGAACGCGGATTACTAAGAAAGTCATCTGATAGTCCTCCCTTCGGTGATGTTGAGTCGGAGACGATCCGCCTCGGTGATTCGAGTGCGGTTGAGTTCGACCAGTGCGTTGAATGTGGCGCGGGCGAAGTTGATGGTGGTGCGGGTTTGGCCAGAGGAGCGTGACCAGACGTCGGTGATGCCAGCGAGATTGAGGACCCTGCGACCGTAGTCTCCGATGACCAGTCCCTTCCCTGCGGGTGCGGGCATGAGTGTGATTCGAGTGGAACCGGAGTGGCCGGTTACCTTGAACGGGACGCTTGTGCCGGGGCCTTCTGAGGACTCCCACGAACCATTGCCACGCATCACAGTGATGAGATTGAGCTTGGCCCTGTCGATAGCCTTGCGGATGGTGCCCGCCACTTCCTTACCCTTGCAGACCGATATTCCGACGTAACCGTCTCCATTGCCGACCGCGCACAGAACGTTGAATCTCACTCTCCGGCCCGAGTCAGTCATTCTCTGAATCATGTTGACCGAGAGCACGTCATCAGTAAGATCAGGGAGGAGTGCGTCCACAATCTCGACCTCGCGTACCGGCAAACCGGTATCCAAGGCCTGCTCGTAGGTGTAGACCTGTCCGCTCGCAACCATACGGCCGAGGCGAGTGCGGGGCTGCCATGCCCTGAGTGCAGCCAATGGGTCGGGGCCCCGGCGGCGGCGATCGGTCTCCTTTTCCACCACGGGAGCTAGGGCCATGGCCAAGCCAGGAGCTAGGTTGACTGGTTCCTCAGTAGGTTCTTCAGTAGGTTCCTCTGTGGGTTGCTCAACCGTTTTTTCGCTCATACTATGCCCCCTCTATCGCTTTCTTCGCCGCTTCGACCGCCGTAGCAATCGAATCGTCGATGTGAGTTCCATTGATTCTGTCATCATCCGGCAGAACGGACTCGCCGTGCGGCACTTCCAATCCAGCGTCCACCATTCCCCTGAGAGCAGCGAATACGCGACTACCTGGAGATGATGCTGCAAGACCGATGTCGAGTATGGCGTTGTCGTGGCCTGCGGCGATGGCCGACTTGGCCAGAGCGTATCCGGCGACGTAACAAGCCGGGACTGATTTCCTCGAAGCGCCATCGGGCCAGCCGTACTTGGCCAGCGTATTGCCGGTAACCGAGGCGAGGATGTTGTCGCCATCCATCCTGAACTCGGCCAACTGGCAGGTCACCTGGGTGTTAGATACCCTGACAACCGCCCTAGGCACGCCACCTCTGAGCATTCTCATGCGGCGCCTGTAGTCGGTTCTCCCGTTGCGTCGGCGCTTGAAGCGGAGCCTCTGGCTCTTTCCATGGGCCATCACTCATCACCCCCCAAAGCTATGCCGTCGAGTTCGATGTTGGATCGCATGTGCGCGATTGATCTGTACGAACCTCCCTTCGACTTGCGGTAGTAGTAACGGTACTGAGATGGGTTCAGCGCCTCACTGGAGCGGAGGCCCTTGAGTTCCCTGCGCTGGGCCCGAATCAGACTCATCCAGCGCTGCTTCTTAGGATAGCGCGAGTTGGCACTGCCCTTGCGTGAGCCGTGCCCCTTGCGGCGGCCCTTCGCCTTCTGAGCTGCAGCCTTACGGGCTCGTACACGGCTGGTCCCCTTGATTGGCTTGGCCTTAATCAGGCCCTCCTCAATGAGTTCGCGGATGTCGTCCTTCTGGACAGCGCTGGAAACCTCTTCGAGGTAGTCCGGGTGGATCCAGACGCGGTGGACCCCTACCTCCCTGCCTTCCTTCCTCGAGAGTATCTGAGCGGCCATCCGCTTCTGGTTGGTAATCATCATTGCAAGTCCCCCTTGCGCTCGAAGCGCCTCCGGTTTAGCACCCTGAGTCCGAGATCGTCGGCGCGGTCGTGAATCTGGGCCCGTTTCCTGTTGCCGACCCTTGAGCCAATGCGGACTGCCTGACGCTCAGGGTCGATGCCGTCGAGATCCGCTGGCTTGTGGGCCATGACTTCTTCGAAGCCTGATGGGTGCAAGCCCCTAACTGAGGCGATTTTGCGGTATCCAACCCTAGCCATGGGGGAGCGATACTTACGGTTCATTCGTTGGCTGGACTGCATGCCCTTAGGCTTCCTCCAACCGGTCTTCGAGAGTCTTCTGTAACGGAACCATTCCTGCCTCCTAAATGCGGGCTGCTTCTTCTTCTGAGCTTTTAGCACCTCGATGTCAGAGATGGTCGAGTCGTCGAGAACTGGCTTCTGCCGGGCGACGTGGAAGTCGTCCCACTCGTCATCAAAGAAATCATCATCGTCATCGTCATCGAAGCCGTCGTCCTCGCCCATCTCCTCCTCGGGGGTTTCTTCGGCTTCAGGAGTGTTGTCATCCTCGGCCAGTCTGGCAACCAACTCAGCCTTCTTACCAGATACTGGCAACTCGCGCTCGCGCAGGAAGTCCTTGAGTTGGGCAACGGTGAATTCCTCGTAGTCCGTATCCATGTTATCATGCTCCCTTCGAGACGATATAGATTCCGTCCTGGAATACTCGTCTGTCTCGCTTCTTGATCTTGCAAGCGCTTTCGATGTTAGCCGATGTCTGGCCGACCTTCTCGCGGTCAGCGCCTCTCACAACTACGTCGGTCTTGTTCTCCACCCTGACCTCCACTTCGGCGGGGCTCCACGGCAACTTGGCCACGCGGGGGACCTTTTCGCCGAACAGGTTGTTGATTGTGAGCTGCTTGCCTTCTACCTTGAGGTTCATCGGGAAGTGACTGAACACTGCCTTGAGGCGGTATTCGAAGCCCTCGTCGATGCCATGTGCCATGTTGCGCAGGTGCGCGGCCCAAGTACCGGCGATGGCCTTCTCGGAGCGACGTGGTAGATTGACGAATATCTCGAGTCCTCCCTCGACTTCCCTAATCTCCACCTTGGTGTGCCTGAACTCGCGTGATAGCGATTGGCCGTCCTTCGAGATGGTTACCGTATCTCCTTCGATGCTCGCACTTGCACCCTCTGGAAGTGCGATGGAATGCGAGATGTGGTCTAGCTTCGGCATTCTAATCCCTCCTTCAAAAAATGTATGCGAGAAGTCGTCCGCCGACCCTCTCCTTCTTGGCTTCATAGTGGTTCATGACGCCTTGATTGGTGGTCAGAATAAGTAGGCCGAGGTCGCGAGCAGGTAGGTACCTAGACTCCCACTTATCAAAGTCGGAACGCTTGACGGAGTGCCTCGGCTTGATTACGCCGCAGCGGTTTATGGCTCCGATAAGCTCAACGCGGAAAGAGCCGCCACGGCCGTTGTCTATTCTCTCGTACTCACCAATGTAATCGGAGGCCTGCATGATGGACAACAGGTTGCCCAGCATCTTGCTGGCCGGGTTAACAGTCACTTCGTAGTGACCGGCTTGCTCGGCATTGAATATTCGCGTGAACGCATCACTTAGGGGGTCAAACTGCATTTCTTTCACCTCACGAGTATTTCTTGAATCCTATTTCGGGAGCTACATCTCGGAAGCATTGCCTGCACAGCCTGAGGCCGTGTCGGCGGATCATTCCCCGCTTGCGGCCGCAGCGTCGGCAGCCGTTAGAACGCCCTATCTCCTTACCGTGGTCGTGCGCCATCCTTCTCACTCCTCCACTATCTCGAGTTCATAGAACTCTTGGAACCACTGCTTGCTCTCCTCGCGGCCGACCCTGTGCTTGAGGCCGACCTTCGAGCTTCTCTGGCGGCGACGCGAGACCCGGTGCCCGGGCCTCTCAAGAACGATGTTGACATCCATCCCAAAGATGCCGATGTCTGGATCATACTTCTGCTTCGGGAAGTCAGTGTAGTCCGAGATTCCGAAGGAGAGGTTGCCCTGAGTGTCGAAGTTGTAGGCTGGTAGAGTGTTCTGGCGGACCCAGAATGCATCCTTGAGGAACTTCTTGATTTCCTTCTCGCCACGGATGGTAACCTTGCATCCGATTGGAGAACCTCTGCGTGTGCCGAGGTCGCGGTTGGTTTGAGTAGCCAAGGTGCGCACGGGCTTCATGCCAGTGAGGACCTCGAGGACCCTTTCGGCGAGTTGTAGCCTCTGGCCTCCCTCGCCGACACCGATGTTGATGGTTACCTTGATGATGGACGGAGTCAGCATGGCATTGCTCTCTTCGCTCATGATTCAGCCCCCGGGATGTCTGACTCAGAGCCGATGACGAAGACATAGTCTGCAATGGTCAGGAAATCGTCGAACTGGACCTCGTTCGCCTTGGAAGAGCGCTTGACGTCGTGTCCACGAACTGTAGCGATCTCGCCGATGTGACTGCCGCCCGTCAGGTATGACTGAGCGCCTTCAGTGAATGGAAGGTGAGAGGTAATCTGCTGCTCTGGAAGAGAGATGATGACACTGTCGCCGCTCTTGTAGGCCGAGGCATCGTCCATCAGCAGGTTCCTGCCGTCGTGCAAGTGCAACTGTATCTTCGCACCTCGAATAGTGGTTTTGCCGGTTACACGGCAAATCTTGCTGCCGGCTGCATTCTTTGGGATAGGGCGATAGCGCAGCTTGCCGTTGGTGTCGAGTACACAGCGGAAGTTCTTCTCGCCTACCGACAGAACGTCCATCAAACCGACTCCTCGCCCGTCGTCGGTCTCGATGCGACCATCCACCATGACTTCGCGAGAGTGTAGGATACGCTTGGCCTCACGTCGAGTATGTGCGACACCGAGGACGTCGCGCAGGACGAGAGCGAGAGGCATGCAGTTCTCGATGGAGTGTCCACCGGCGTTGGGCTTCTGCACCCAAATGGAGGACTTGCGAGGCAGGGGCCAGCTGCGTGGCATGACTAGGCGCTTGATGTGGCTCCTACTCATCGGTGTCACCTCCTGATCTCTCCATCAGCCTCTTGATTCTCAACGGATCGCCCTCGAACAGAGAGGTTACTATGAGGTTGGAGGGCCTGATTGGCACACCCTCCTCCTTGCCATCAGCAGTGGTAGAGGTGATTCCGTCGACAAATATCATTCCCCTCTCGGTATCCACACTGGCCACCTTGGCCTTGATTCCGGCGCGACCCCTAGATTGACCTAGGCGCTTGCCGCTTGAGTCTGGCTTGATGCTGTTCGGATTGCCGAAGTCGCCGCGTACTACTTCGACCTCGTCGCCCACTCGCACAGTGACGGTTCGGATGGCCTGTAGTTCGGGATCATCAGTCAGCAGGCGAGCCCGTAGTCGCTTGCGTTGGACGTGCAAGGCGGCCTTGCGGCTTGTTCGACGCTGTTTTCCGGGATTCTTACTCGCCATTCTTCTCACCTCACACTATCTGCTTTGCAGTGGCGGCTATCCGAGGCCACCGCTCTGCCGCCTCTCGGCTCACAGGGCCCTTGATGTCGGAGCCCTGTACCTCACCGCGCCTGTTCGTAATAACGCATGCGTTGTCTTCGAACTGAACCCAAGTTCCATCGACGCGCCTGAACGGGCGCGCCTGTCGAACGATGACGGCATCGAATATCTGACGGCGTGTCTCGGGGGTACCACGCCTTACGGTGACGCGAATCATGTCGCCCACTCCAGCAGCGGGGTAGCGGCGTGCCACGCCGCCCTTCTTCAGGACGGTAATCAGTTGCACGACCTTTGCGCCAGTGTTGTCCACGCAGTCGAGACGCGCCTGCGTAGGCAGGCCCGCTGTGACGCGTCCGGCTATTCCCCTCATTCAGACGCCTCCTTCTCGATGACGCAGAACTTGACGGTCTTCGACAGTGGCCTGCACTCCATGATGCGGACCTTGTCGCCCCTACTGACGCCGCCTATGCAAGTAGGCAGATGGGCGGCATAGCGTCGAGTTCGCTTCTCGTAGCGCTCGTACTTCTTCATGTAGCGCGAGGTCTCCCTCTCGACTACGATGGAATCGGTCATTCCCGATGTGGACACGATGCACTCGATGATCTGGCCGCGCACCCTCAGACTGCCGAAGAAGGGACAGTTGTCATTGCCGTCCCACTCTCCCTCGGGAGTTCTGACGTCTACACCGATATCTCTCATCTCAGCGCCCCCTGTACCTGCGGTTGATTCGATCCTCGGGGCGTTGTGTTACGGCTGAGCCGTCGATAACCTCCCCGGAGTCGATGGTGAATGTGATAACATCCTTCGCGAGACGGACGCGTCCGTTCTCGGTAAGGACGCGTATGGTTCTGCGAGTCTCGTCTAATACGGTACCTCTGAGGCCGACTAGAGAGGGGTCCGGCGAATCGACCACCGTGATGGTGCGTGACAACCATGGCATGTGCATCAAATCCCCCATCTAGCGCACCTCCACTTGGTAGCCGTTCTGCTCGAGTACCTTGGCGGCCCTCTTCTTGTGATCTCCCTGCAGTTCTATGGTTCGTCCCTTGACGGTGCCGCCACTCGCGCACGCGCCCTTGAGAATCTTGGCGAGTTGGCCCAGATCGATGGCAGTGTCCTCTATTCCCTCGACGATTGTGACCATTTTTCCGTACCTCCTTCTTACTACTGAAATTGTCGCCTTCTGCTGTTCTTTCGCTATTTCTTGACATATGCACAGTTCATCCGGTAATCCACATAAGTTGCATATCCCAGCCATCTACCCTACTCCTGCTTCTGCTTGATACGAGTCAGCATCCGCGCTATGCTCCTACGCGTTTGCTTGTATGCTCCTGAGTTTGATACTGAGCCCCCCAGAGCTTGTTGAGCACGAAGCTGCAGTAGCTCCTCGCGGAGTTCCTCCAGCATTTCCTCTCGCTTCTCGGGGCTCATCGTCTCGATGTCCCTTGATCTGATGTGCGACATTCACTCCTCCTCCTTCTTCTGCTCGATTTCGGCCATCATGTCGACAACCGAATCGACCACACCCTCGGCGTCGGCCTTGGGCTCCTCGGTGACGGCAGACAGTTCCTCGTCGGCCTCCTCGTCGGAGACTTCGAAAACGGCGACCTCGGCCAGAGGCGGCAGGCCTGAGTCAACGCGCTCGGTGATGATTATCTCGTGTGGGAGTTTGGCATCTGGCCGCATTATCCTGACTGTGCAGCCAATCGTACCCAGCTTCTTGACAGCGGTCGAAAAGCCGGTGTCCATGAACTCAAGGGCAGTCTCACCGCAGAACTTGATGTGACCCTGCTGGAACTTCTCGACTCGGTGTCGGGCACCTGTGATTTTGCCACTGAGGATGACTAGGCAGCCACGCGCGCCTGCGTCCATTATCTGCTGGGCCGTGCCATGACCAGCGCGGCGGAAGAACCAACCACGCTCAAGGGAGCTAGACATACGGCTGGCCATTATCTGGGCGTTGAGGCGAGGCTCGGTGACCTCTTCGACGTCGAGGTGGGGACGATCTAGGAAGAAGTCGTTCTTCAGACGGTTGCTGAGTTCGTGGATGACCTTACCTCGGCGACCGATTACGCGACCAACCTGTTCTGCTCGCAGGCTAATCTTGGTGCCCTCTGGAGTGCGGTTGAAAGTCAGGCCACCAAAACCAGCGCGCTCGGTCTCCCTCAGCAGGTACTCGCGGACGAGCTGGCGCTCGACATTGCGGCCGATGAGGGTTCTGATGGTACTCTGATGCCTCACATAATCACCTCAGAAATCGTCCTCTCCCTCTCCAGCACCAAAGTGCTCAAGGAAGATCTCGAGATTGACTTGGTAGTGGTTGCTGGGCGTGGCACGACCCATGGCCCGGGGGCGCCAGTTGGTAGCAACCTGACCGCGATGTGCGGCTACGTGTGTAATCGTCATATCCTCAGCATCGAGAGTGTCAAAGCGCTGACGCGCGTTGTCCATGGCGCTGTTGATGAGCTTGATGAATATCTTCGAGGCCTTGTTCGGGTACTTACCAGGACCCATCTTACCCTTGCGATGCCCTGCCATCGTGTTGCCGCCGCGACCCCTGCGAGAGCGACGGGTGTATGGAATCGCTCGCTTCTTGGCGACGACGTCCTCGAGGTACTCTACTGCGTCTGCGGCGTTCATGCCGCGAATCGCCTTTGCGATGTGGTAGCAGTGCTTGTGGTGACAGTCTACGTTGACTGCGCGGGCGGTGACTAGGTTGGAGCCCTCCAGCAACTGGGTGTATCCGGACTGTGGATCTCCTGTTTTCCTGCTCATCACTCTCACCTCACTTCAGCGCCACGTGCTGTGACGAACGGGTTGCTCCGACTCCAGGGCCGGTGTGCGTGACCGACTTGCGCGTGTGGGCGAACTCGCCCAACGCGTGACCAATCATCTCTGGAACTATCTCGACTCTGACGAAGTCCTTGCCGTTGTGGATTCCGACTGTCGTCCCGACCATCTCGGGAAGGATGTGCATGCTGCGGCAGTGGGTCTTGACGATCTTGCCGTCATTGGAACGGATGCTTTCGAGTAGATTTTCGCACTCCAGATTGAGTCCGCGAGAGAGTGAACGCTTTGCGCGCGAGGGCATCAGAGTGGCTATGCAAATGGCTTCCATGTCATCCTCAGGAGGGTATAGAGGCAACTCAAGGAGTTGTTCCATGTTGTACCCACGCCACAGGAACTCCTTCTTACGGCGCTCGGATATCATCGAGCGTCGCTTACGGGCCTGGCGCCTCGCCAACTTGGGCGAGCGGAATACCTTCTTTGACCTGCGGCGAGCCATTCTAATCAGTCTCCTGTTCTCGTACCCTTCCGCGTCCAGTCCGACGCGGTGCGATGTTTCCGACCTTCTTGCCCGGCGGGGCGTTCCGGCTCACCGAGTTCGGACCGTGCACGGCCTGGTGGTTGCCACCGCCATGGGGGTGATCGACCGGGTTCATCGCCACTCCGCTGACAGTTGGGTAGGGTTTGCCGCGCGCCTTGGCGCGGTAGTGAGCAGCACCAGCCTTCATCAGCGGCTTCTCAGACCTTCCGTGGCCAGACAAAACGCCGATGGTAGCGCGACAGTTCGCTGGCAGTTCCTTGACTCGACCACTCGGTAGACGTACGCGAGCCCTGTCATCTATCCTCGCCTCAAGGGTAGCGGAATTACCTCCCGAACGAGCGAACTTGCCGCCGTCTCCAGGACGGGCTTCGATATTGCATATCGGAGTTCCCTCGGGAATCTGGGAGAGCTTGGTGACGTTGCCCGGTCTCAGGGACACGTTGTCGCCAAATGCTAGGTTCTGTCCTACCGAGATACCCTCAGGCGCGGCGATGTGGGCAATGTTGCCATCAGCGAACTTAATCTTGGCCAAAGGAGCGGTGTGAGCGGGACTGTGAACCAGATCCACTACCTCACCAATCTCATCATTGACACGAGGAATCCTGTTGGCCGCTGGGAAGCGATGACTCGAGACTTTGTTTTTGGGGCTCGAACCGCGGAGTTGTGAACGTGTGCGCTTACCCATATCCTCACCTCGTTCAGAACGCGCCTAGTTTGAGCGCGGCCTCCTCTGCATCGTAACCTTCGGCGAGACGCACGCTGGCGTGCTTGCCGGTCATCGTAAATTTGGTGTTCACCTTGCGAACCTTGACGTCGAACATCTGCTCGACGGACTCTCGAATCTGTTTCTTCGTTGCGTCCTTGTGTACAATGAACTCGATTCTGTTGTTATTCTCCCTGTAGCCGCTCTCCTCATCTGCGACGCGGCGCGCCTCGAGCGTCTTCTCGGTAATCCAAGGCATGATGATGATGTCATACGGGTCAGTCATCGAATCACTCCAGTTCCTCTATCGCAGCCTTTGTCCACACGGTCAGACGTCCGGAATCGCCACCAGGGGCTAGGTCCTCAGCGGACAGATCCTTGGTGACTACCGCATCTACACCCGGGACATTTCGAGCCGCCTTGTGAAGGCCGTCCCGGTTGGAAACTACGAGTAGTATGCTCTTGGGGGTCCTGTACCGGCGACCTCTCATCTTGCCCTTTCCAGCACGGATGTTCCTACCGCTCTTTGCCCTTTCGAGGTCGGCCCCTAGGCCAAGACCTTCCATCATGGCCACGAACTTACGAGTTGAGTACTGCAGAGGGATGGACTCAATCTCGTACTTCTCTTCCGAGTCGTTGCGCGACTCGACGTAGCCGTCGATGATTACCGGGAAGCGCACGTCGTCGTCAAAGCGATGGCCACGTGCGGCTACGGATTCGGCATCAGCGGTAGCGGCGATGGCGGAGTCACGGGCCATGCGGCGCTGCTTCGAGTTGACCTTCTGAGACCAGTCCTTTGCCACCAGCGGGCCATGTGCCCTGCGACCGCCCCGAGTGTGGGGGTTCTGGGCTCCGGTTCGCTGGCCTGTCTTGCGCATGATTCTCGATACGCCGCGCCCCTTGCCCCACCACTCTACTGAGTGTTTCATACCGGGCTGAGGAGCCCTCTTGCCATCGTGCTCACGGTGGCCGTACGGCTGCCGGCGATTGGCCCGAGAAGCCAGTACGGTCGAGCGGATGAGGTCCTCGCGGACATCGGAGGAGAATGCTGAGGGCAGAGTTATGCTCTTGCCGTCGTTGGCTTCCACGGAATAGTACTCAGCCAGAAGTCCAGCATCGAGCTCTTCCTGCTCTACCGAATTAACCAGATTGTAGGCCTTCATCTTCATGATATCACACTCCCTGCTTGCTCGAAGTGCTCACATAAGTGATGTCGACCTCGGGCTTGGCCGGCCTTGGGCGAATGGCGTCTCGGAACCTCAGCATTCGCTTGGAGGGGCCGGGTAGGCTGCCCTGGATAATCATGTACGGGTTGGTGACCTCGCCATAGTTGAGGAAACCGCCAGCGGGAGTGATATCAGACTCCCCCGGGTTTGAGACCCTCAGGATACGCTTGTTCAATTCTGTGCGGTTGTGGTAGCCGACTTGGCCCGCCTGGCGTATGGTCTTGCGGACGTACCCGGTACCGAAGTCCCCCATGTTGCCGCCCTGCCGCCTGCGCTTGCTGTTCTTGTGCGAGAGGAGTTTGATTCCCCACCTCTTGATTGCGCCCTGCCAACCCTTGCCCTTGGTGACGCCGACCACGTCGATATCCTGACCTGTCTGGTAAACGTCATCCAGAGTTATTGTACCACCGAGCCTCTCCTCCGCCCAGTCCAGTTTGGATGCGTTGTCCCCGCCCGCTAAGGCAACCTCCATGATCTCGGGAGTCTTGCTAGACACACTCTTGACCAAAGCAGGCTGTGTGGAAACGATGAGTCGTACTTCGCAGAGGTCGGCCTCGCGCAGGGCCTCAAGAGCCGCATCCGGTGAGCCTTTGCCCCTAGAGGGGATGCGTCCAGCGCGCTTGGAGGGCTTGCGGCCCTCCTCGGCGTCGCGCTCGCCACGACTCTGATTGGCCAAGCGAGGCGACAAGCCCTCCGGGCCGCTGTCTGAGTTGAACCAAGCCTCACCGGCAGTCTGCATGCCGTAGGGAGTCATCCTGTAGCCTCGGACAGCCAACACGCTCATTGGAGGTGTCTCGACAACTGTCACGGCTTTGCGGACCTCTTGTCGGGCCGAGGGGGAATTGGGATTGTTGTCACGAACTAGGAGGTGGGTCATACCGGCCTTCCAGCCGGCGAAGCCCTGTACCCTAATCTCAGCGGAGTCTGACTCGGGCCAGGAACTGATTCTGCCGTACTGGCGGTTTGCCCTCTTACGAGGGCTATAGCCCATGCTACCACGGCGGGGTTTGCTACGGTCGCCCATTTCAATTTCTCCAAGTGTTTACCGTCATCAGGCCGCACGGCGGCCGTCTGCCGGGCCCACTTCGTCAAGGAGAAACCGTGACACCGAACCCGAGTCGCGAGTGCGAGTCGAGCATGCAGGGTGCTTCAGCAGAGCCTTTTGGTGTCTGGTTCCTCACGTAGTGAGCGGCCTTGCGACTAACATACCCTATTTGAACGAATCGGGGAAGAAGATGCACCACCCCTACGGGGTGTAAGGGTAATCCCGGAATCCCGGGATTGTGCAACGATTTTGAACCCTGACTCCCAAGATGCGGGTCCATGCAGCACGGAATTCTTCATCCGAGCCTCACGCCGGGGCTAATCGAGGCCCGTGCTTACCAGCTCGAGGCGGCAGATGAGGCGCTTTCCGGATCGATGATGCTCGTTCTGCCAACCGCTGCTGGTAAGACAGTGGTCGCGTGGATGGTAATCGCCGATCGATTAGAGAGCAGGGACGGCTGGGTCCTGATGATCGCCCCGACCGTCGCTCTGGTAGAGCAGCACCTACGTGGAATCGAGTCCGTGCTGTCAGGCAGCGCTTCGGTCAATCCGATATCCGTGACAGGTCAGAATCCGGTCGCGAAGCGTGCTACTCTTTGGGGCTCGTCCAGACTTGTAATAGCGACTCCGCAGGTTGTCAGGAACGATGTCACCCGAGGAGTCTTGGACCTCTCTGACTGCTCTCTCCTCGTTGTCGACGAGGCGCATCACGCGACGGGAAATCACGCAATGGCCCAGGTCGGTGACATGTATCTATCACAGACATCTGAACCACTCGTCCTAGCTACCACAGCGAGCCCTGGTTCCAAGACCAATCAGGTCGAGGAAATCTGCGACCGACTGGGCATAGGTAGAATCCATCTGAAGACAGGTGCCAATGCGATGGTGGCACAGCACCTCGCAGGATTGGATATCCAAGAGGTAAAGGTCAGGGTCCCGAATCGGATCAGGGAGCTCGCAGAGCCCCTAGTCATGTGGCAGAGCGGCATTGTCGACCGCGAGAGGAGGCTGGGCAGGTACGTCATTCCCGGGGTAATCAGCCATGCTGGTCTGTCCAATGCAATGGAGCGGGCCCAGCAGGCAATTTCTAGGGGCGAGTCCAGCGCCTACCAGTCGGTTTCTAGAATCGCCACTGCGATGCGTCTGCATCACCTAATCAACCACCTGCTGTGCCAAGGTGTCGCCGCCTCAAGCGAGTTCCTCGAACGACTCTCGAGGAGTGAGCAGTCTCAGAACAAATCGACGCGGAACTTCCTGAGGGATGGACGGGTGTCAAGCCTGCGCAAGAGCCTGTCCGAGATGGGCGAGATCCACACCAAGGTCAGCGCGGTTCGAAGGCTCGTCTCTGAGAGGTTTCGTAGGAACTCCGATTCGCGCATCATCGTGTTCGCCACCTTCAGAGATACCGTCGCAGCCGTCGAGGAATCTCTAGGCGAATTAGATGGAGCCCGTCCGATACAGTTCGTCGGTCAATCCAGCCGCGAGGGTAGGGATGGACTGACCCCCAAGCAGCAGATTGAGAGACTGGACAAATTCAGGTCGGGTTCTGCGAATATACTAGTCGCGACTTCGGTAGGCGAGGAAGGGCTCGACATCCCTAGCGCCGATCTAGTGATATTCTACGAACCGGTGTCCAGCGAGATACGCACCATACAGAGGCGTGGTAGGACCGGTAGGCACCGAGAGGGAGAGGTTGTCGTCCTGATAGCCGAGGACACGCGCGACGAAGGAGCTAGAGCGTCCGCCGAGAGGCGGGAGGAATTTATGCAGCGAGCCGTGCACAGGGTTCGCAGGAAACTCCCTCGCAGCCCTCACACAGATCTCTCCAACCTAGGTAGATTCGAGATCGACTCAGAGGACGGCCCCCTATCTGCCTCGGAGTTCGTTTCCAGACAACGCCAAATGCACCGGATAGAGATTACCGAATCGGACGTCAGCACAGTACAGGAAAGTGAGGGGGCCACTGCACTCCCTCCGGACACATTCAGAGCAAGGGGGCAAGCCGGGTTGGAACAGTTCGGTGTTGAGTCCGTCATCGACCCCGAAAATGACCTAGAGCAGGGCACTTAGTCAGTCGCCGATGACTGCAATCCTAGTTCTCAACTGTGCCAGCCTAGTGTTGTGGTGACCCATAGAGAAAGAAAGCATCTCTGTTAGATGGATAACTGGGATATTGGTAGCGAGTCCGGTTGACCTCGAAGCCTTGCCCTGATAGATATCGAGAACGCTGTGCGAGAGGTTGCAAGCGCTTACGATGAGTTCTGCTCCCTCAGACTTGGCCTCATGGAGCACCGCAGCGGCCTGCCGCAGCACCGTCGGCTCCTCAGATAACAGCCCTGGAACTCCTACGCTCTGTGTGCGCCCCTCCCACTGCACAGGCTTCCCTCCGATGGCATCGATGACCTGCTCGAGGTAGTCCGGATCGTGGACGTCATCGCCCCCGCAGGCTCCGGCCTGCTGTATGTTCGGACCGTAGTATGCAGCGACATCGAAGTCAATGGGGTTCAGTATCGCGGCCTCGAGTTTCTCGAGGCCGACCTCGTCCACTATCACGTGCAGGAGATGATGGACTTCGACTCCCCCAGAGAATCTCTTGCCGCAAGTCCTCTCAAGGACCTCGTTGACCTCTGCGAGCAGATTGGGATTCTGTTTGAGGGCGGAGAGATCCTCATGCAGGTTCCCAGCTGTAGCTGCACACGGTGTGATGATGTCGAGGCCGAGTTCCTCTGCCATTGCGAAGGTGCGGGCATTGAGGGTCAACTGCAAACGCCTGCTGGCCTGTCTAATTATCCCGGCTCCGCAACTGGTCGCGCCCCTCATTGGGACCAGTTCGATGCCCAGTGATTGGGCGACAGGTTCCATCGTCTCAGCCACCTCGGTAGCGCTGCTGTGGGCCACGTTACCAGGATGATAGGCGTACTTCAGTGGCATCAGAACCTACCATCCACTTCGTTGAATATCGCGACGACCTCGTGGTGGTGGTCGACAGAGGAGTTGAACTGCTTCGGCATCTTTCCAATACCGGCAGGTGGAGCCAACATTCCCAACATGCCGTTGAATACATTGCCGCCGGTTCTAGTGAACCCGAATACCATGCGAGCAGTGACCCCCGAGAACAGGTTTCCGAGCAGCCCCATTGGACCGAGAACCTGCCTGTAGATCACGGTATCATTTACTCTACCGCTGCTCTTCACGGACCAGCTGTACCACCAGACGTGCTTGCCGTGGCGGCCGTTGAAACCACCTCTGCTCAGAGTAGAGGTCCGCGCGTCGAGGAGGGCGTCAGCAATGATTCTCGCCGAACCATTCTGTCGGCGGATTGAAGCGAGGTCGGTCTCGGCCTTTATTCCCTCCTTGGAGTCCATTACATCTTGCATCCCAACTATGCTAGATTCCGAAGAGCGCGGGTCGTTAATGCGCGCCCATGTCCGTGCTAGGACTGCGGGGCCGAGGTATGCCTCGGAATGAGGAGTGGCATCAGAGCAAGAATGCAGCAGTGGTGCACTGCAAAAGTCGGTAATCGAATGCAGTATGTCTGCAGTCGAGGGGTCCATGGTCCCCACTACACCCTGAGCGGTATCGGCACCCTCCCTAGTGGCTGCGACCATCCACGGCTTGGAAGACTCTCTGCCTCTCTCGAGAGGCCAATGGTCCACAACTAGATCTCGAACGACGTCGAACGATGGCAGGGGCTCTATGCGCAGCCTCAGTCCACCGTCTCGGATTGGGGCTACCGAATCAAGTCTGACGCTACCGGGCAGAATCAACCTGCCATTGACTGATATCGCGGTGGCTGGGTCGTCGCTGGGGCCGTCCCTGAAAGTCAGGGTGCCATCATGAGTCTCCTTCAGCGCCCTCAAGGACTCGAGTACCGACATGTGGCCGGGCAGGGCGCAGACCCAGGTGTCCTTGCCCGTGGTGGCGCTGACAGGGTCGTATCGGAATATGCTAATCTCAGCTTGGATGACCTCTGCAGCGGTCTCGGGAACGGTGAAGCCGTCCTCGCCGGCTGCTCCCGCTGCGGCCGCGCCGCTGACTCGATCCTTGATTGCCTCCACCTGATTCTCATGGAACTGGCCGCTACCGTCAACCGCGGCCATCACTGCGAGTGCATCGATGGCCCAGGCTGCTGCAGAGGAGTCGTAATCCACGTCGCAGTCAACGCGGTCAAGTAGTCTCGTCGCTCCCAGATGCTGCAATCGGTCGTCCCAGTCCTTGCCAGACTGGCAGTAGAACTCGTAACTGGTATCACCAAGAGCGAGGATTGAGAAGTTGACTCCTGACAGATTGGGTGCCGAGTCTGAGCTGGCTTGTAGCCACAACTCCTCGGCGTTGTCGGGCATTTCGCCCTCGCCCCAAGTCGAGCAGATAATCAGGACTCTCTTCATTCCAGGCAGAGCGGACAGGTCGAATCCGTCCATGTCGTGCACTGCGGCGTCGAGGCCGTAGTCAGTGGCCTGCTTCGCGAATTTGGCCGCCAGTTCCTCGGAGTTGCCTGACTGCGAGCCGAATAGGATGCTCATCGTCCGGTCTCCTGCAGTCAGAAGGGACTCGAGGTCATCACCCGTTATCTCCACGGACTCCTCGGGGACTATCTCCACCTCTGGCTCGGGAGCTGCTTCCTCTGCTGCCTCAGGTACTTCCTCTCCAGTGCCCTCCACTACGATGATGACATCGACCGGGCAGGCGTCTGCGGCATCGAAGATGTCATCTGAGAGAGAAGATACCACATCCGGTTTAAGCCCGGATTTGCCAATGTTGCGGTCGTAACCGCCATCGAGCCTAGCGTCGGGTTTGATGAAGCAGGTGTCTTCAGTGACCTCGAAGATGTCCGGAGCCGCTTCCTCGCATGCATCGCAGACGATACAGCCATCATCGATGAAGACGCTGAATATCGCCATGAAGTCCACTCGTGCCTATCGGCAGTCTGGGCACCCTGACACGATTATTGAATCTAGTGCAACCGGGGTCTACGGCCGCAGGCCGTATTCCACCCTATGCCTCACATCATGCCCATGCCGTCGAACTCGCCGCCATCTGGCATAGGGGAGCCTGCGCGGCTAGATATCACATCGTCAATCCTCAGGATCATCACTGCGGTCTCTGAGGCGCTCTGGATGGCCTGCTCCACGACTCTGCTGGGCTCGAAGACCTGGGCTTCACTCATGTCGGCAACTCCGCCATCGTAGACATTGACTCCGAAGTGCGACTTGCCTTCCGAGTGTGCCTTCCTGAGGTCGATGATGGTGTCGACTGGATCCAGTCCGGCGTTCTCAGCGAGGGTCCGAGGAATTACCTCAAGAGCCCCCGAGAATGCCTCGATAGCCATCTGCTCCCTTCCTCCGATTCCCTCGGCGTAAGAACGTAGGTCGCGGCTTATCGCGGCGACAACCGAGCCGCCTCCAGTCAGGACTACTCCATCCTCATGAGCCACAGCGACTACGCCAACAGAATCGTCGAAGGCTCGACGGACCTCATCGACCACGTGCTCGGTTCCGCCTCTGAGTAGTACCGAGACGCTCTTAGCGTCGGAGCAACCAGTGACGAAGACCATGTCTGACTCACCTATCTTGCGCTCCTCAACCTTCGAAGCGCTGCCTAAATCATCGGAGGACAGGTCGTCTATGTTGGTCACGATCCTGCCGCCAGTAGCCTTTGATAGGGCCTCCATATCACTCTTCTTAGCCCGGCGAATGGCGAACAATCCAGCCTTCGCCATGTAGTGCTGAGCCATGTCATCAATGCCCTTCTGGCAGATGACCACACTGGCTCCAGAGGCCTGGATCTTCTCGACGAGGGACTTGAGGTACTGCTCCTCCTCATCGAGGAACTGCGAGAGCATGCTCGGGTCGGTAATCTGAATCTTAGCGTCGACCTCGGTTTTCTTGACCTCGATGGCCGAGTTGATTAGGGCGACCTTTGCATCAGTCACGCTGCGCGGCATGCCACTGTGGACACGTTCCTTGTCGAGGATGATTCCGTCAACTAAGGAACTGTCCTTAATCGATCCACCCTGCTTCTTCTGCACCTTGATGTCGTCGAGGTCGACCACTATCTCACCATCTGCATTTTCTTGGGCCACCGAGAGGACTGCTCTGACCGAGATATCTGCGAGGAACTCCTTGACTGCGCCTGCACTCTTGCCTGTGAGTGCAGTCTTCGCCACCTCTTCCAGCATATCCTGATTGACGGCGATGGAATGAGTCTCGATGAGTTCTGAGGCCTTGTCGGAGGCGAGTCTGAAGCCCTCGCAGATTACTGTTGGATGGACATTCTGTTCGACTAGGTCCTCACTACGCTTCAGCAGCTCTCCTGCGATTACGACGGCACTTGTGGTGCCGTCGTAGCAGTGCTGCTCCTGAGTCTTTGCGATCTCTATGATCATCTTCGCCGCAGGGTGCTCTATATCCATCTCCTTGAGAATAGTAGCGCCGTCATTGGTGATGACTACGTCACCCATGCTGTCTACCAGCATCTTATCCATACCCTTCGGACCTAGAGTAGAACGCACCGAGTCAGCCACTGCCTTGGCAGCAGCGATGTTGTTGCTCTGTGCCGAGCGACCACTGGTACGCTCTGTGCCTTCCTTGAGGATGAAAATTGGTTGTTGACCGCTGTACATAGGAAATCACACTCCGGAATCCGGCGACCAATAGGGGGGTCATAAGGCCTCGCACGGGCGTGTGGGGGCGTGCATCAAGACGCTTATTCGCTGTTCTGTTGGTCTAACCAGCGCTGGCCGTAGTGGACCCACTGCTCTTGGGACCATCCCTCAGGGAGGCCTTCCTCCGGAATCGGCGGTACCGCTGGAGGAAGTTCGGACGAAGACTCTGGCTCTGGCTCTGGCTCTGGCTCTGGTTCTGGTTCTGGTTCTGGCTCTGGCTCGGGTTCTACGGAAGGAGGTGGTGGCATCTCCGGGGGCTGTTCAAAAATCTCCTTTGCACCTCCATACATTGAATTGGCCACCTCGTCGTCTGCGGGCAGTTCTGGAGCGTTTGGGATTCCATCCTGATCGTCCCAGCCGCTGCCGTCTACGGTCATCTCGTAGGTGTCTAGGGTCGATATCTCCTCCATCGGAGCGGTCGCGCTCTTGAATATCCTGAGCGAGGCGACTAGAATCGCAACCACGACTCCCAGTCCGATAAGGAGGAACAGGATGTTGCCGGCCCACCAAGCTGTCGCTTCAACGTCGACGCCGGTTTGAATGGGGTTCAGTTTGTGCATGACTACAGATCCGTTCATCGAGACCTTGTCCCTGTCGCCGTCGACCTCGAGCACTATTCCGAAAGTCATCTCGTTCTCGAGGAGATTCTCTAGGTTGTCATCGGTCACCGTAAGCCAGACGGTGATGTCCCTAGACTCATTGGCGAGTAGGACGAAGTCCCTGTCGCCCATATCCACACGCGCATCGAAGATGTTGAAGAAGATGTCAGAGTTCCTGTCGATGTCGGCCCTCAGGAGTTGGTCATCGGGGTACAGGTTGACCACTGTGTACACAAGTGCGTAGTCGTCCCCACTCTCCATTATCACCAGTGGCGTGGGTGCTAGAATCTGAAAGAAGCCTTGTGTGCCAACGATGAACTCGGCCTTTCCACTGCCACTGACTGTGAGTCCGTCACTAGCAGCCTCGACGCTGGATGCGGTTAGGGTGATGTCGCGCTCCCCCGAGGTTGAAAAGTCGAACGAATAGCGCACGGTGAGGTTCAGTGATGAACCCGCTGGGATATATGGAGTCCGCCCATTGGTCAGCCCGGTCGCCTGAACCCAGACGTCGGGGTGACTGGTATCAAAATCAATGGTGAAGGCGTCGTTGACGTTGCCGTCGTTCCAGATTTCCCAGTTAACAGTCCTAGCATCATCCCCTCCTCTGAACACCTCCTCTGTCATGTCGAGGTCCTCGACTGCGACCAGATTGGTCACAGGGATTGTGAGCAGGATCCTTACACTCGATTGGTAGCCCGAGTCATCCTGACTGGCTGCGATTATCCAGATCTCGTAGGTCTCATTGGCAATCCCATAAGGCATCGGCAGCAACAGCAAAACGGTGCTGTCTCCACCAAATGGATCTATCCCGAGGCTCTGCTCTGCATTTAGGGAGGCGCCGAGTTTCCAGTCTGATAGCACAGCTAGATCGAATGCCTCCTCCGAGTTTCCATTGTTAACCATCCTGACTTCGATTAGCCTCAGGAAGCCGTCGGCAGAGGCCATCATCTCCGTGGTCTCCGGCTCGAGCACTAGGTCGTGGAATACCGGGACCTCGATGTATATCGTCCAGTCTGCCACGAAATTGGCAGGAGGTCTGCCGCTTGCGAGCAGAGTTATCGCATAGGTGCCCGGAGATACCTCATCGGGTACGATGACAGTTGCCGTGAGTTCGAACTCATCGGTGATGTTCATCGAGAGGCTGGTAACCACAGAGCCGTTGGCATCGTGCCAAACCAAGTTCTCATCACCCCAACGGCTATCGCCAAAGGTAGCACCCAAGTTCCAGGTCGCTATCTGATTCCCAGTGTTCTTCATCACCATCGCCACATCCCCGGTGGTTCCTGGATACAACACCGCGGCTGGGTTTGCAAGGGCCTTCTGATCTAGGGAGATTGAGTATGCAGCAATGACCGATACGGGCAACTCAATGTACACCTTGGAGAGATTAGTGGTCCCATCGTTAATCCAGACAAACCAGTCTAACTCCTCGACACTGGCGCCCTCTGGAATACTGAGATTGAACCACGTGTTCATGGTATCGAGGGCGCTGATGACCTCGGAGACAACATAGTTGTCGTGATCGAACCTGTTGTTGGAGTCAATCCTCAGAGGGTAGCCATTCATCCAAGTCTGGTTGGAGATTTCGGTGTACAGGCGGAGAGTGATGTCAACGTACCCATTGTTCTTGATTTTGCAGAATAGAGAAGGTGGCCTAGAATCGTCAGGCACCACCATGTAGGCGTTGGGCAACGGGTCGTCGCAATCGACGTCGAGGGTGTACTCTGCGACCTTCTCGAATCCGAACAATAGGAAAGAGTCCAGATGGATGCCCTGATTCGCGAGGGAGCTGTCTGAATCGAAGCGGAAGGCGAGAGAATAGTCGGCATTGGGATGTACGTCGGTCATGTTCCAGACCAATCGGGACCAATCGCCGTGGTTCTTCGAGAGGTTTTGTTCAGAGTAGTTGTAGTACTCCAGAGATCCTCCGGCATCAGCCTCCATCCTGATGGTGTCGCCGGGAGCCATCTCCCCCCATGCCGCAGTCACCAAGTGCATCGATATGAAGTCGAACGACCTTACCCTGATCTTGCAGAAATTGTTTCCATACAGTACCGATACTGCTGAGTCTAGGGTTCCATACTTGAGCCCGTGTCCAGGATCGTCGCAGTTGTCGAACGGAGTGAACCAGCCCCACCAGAGCCTGTCATGTCTGTTGCTGGCGTAGTCTGAACCAGGCCTCGACACCCTCCAGTGCATCTCGCCCTCGTCGCTGGAGGCGTTCTCCATCCTCCAGTGCCCGTAGTAGTCGGGGTCCGATGAGAGAGTTCCGTCCGAATCATACCCGGCTCCGACCCATGTCGGCTCGTTGGCGCTGAGTTGGTTGGTGCAGTCAACAACCTGATCGCCGTCCACATCCCCACAAAATCCATTGTCCATAGGGTCCTTCCAGACCGCCACTGGTACTTCCCTATCGAACTCGTTGTTGTCCTCGTTGTCATCAGCGAGTCCACCGTCGATGATGCCACGCAGTATGATTCCGCCGTAGAGATTGCCATCTTCATCAATAGCACTGTGAGCAGCGCTAGGAGTCCAGTAGAACGACTCGGTGGTAGACTGCAGGCCGGACAGTGTCATGTTGACATAATGTTCCTCCATCAGAAATCCGACGGGATGCCAGACCTGCATCCAACCCTCTGCGTAGGCAGGCTGACTTGATGTGCCAGCCTGAGTGAATGTGATACTCACCAAGACGTACTCGTTTCGGAGAACGTATTCTAGCGTAGAGTTGTCCGGCTGGTCCCACTGCAGGGCCGAAGTCAAAGAGTCGCCGAGCTCGATAGAGGTGACTTCGAAGTCAATCAGTGCCTTCGGGGTGGCCGCACGTTCCTCGGCAGTTGGAGGCATCACCGAGTTTGCAGCCAAAGGGGCCATGCTCATGATGAGGAGTAAAGACACCAGAAAGAGAGAGGACAGGCTACGCATGTGACGAATCTTCGGTTCTACATACATGTATGAAGGTTCGCTAGCAACGTTCGCCGCCCGTAGGGCGCTACGCAGAGGATTGGTGGCTCTTAGACGCCTCTCTAACCGCCCGGAGGCGGCTCGGTCCCGATGAAGGGCTTATGGTGACTCGATGAGGCGTGGAGGGTGTGACAGCGGAGGATCTGTACCAGAGGTTCGTCCTCTACATAGTAGTCGTGTTGCAAGTCACTCTGATTCCTATCGTGGGGTTCTCCCTGACCTATCTGCTTGAGGTAGATCGGGATAACTTCTCAATCGCCGTTCGCACCGAACTGATCTACTGGATCATCGTCGCAGGACTGTTGTACGGGCTCTTGTCACTCCTCCTAGCTCTGTTCTTCGGAGGTTACAAACCAACTTCAGTCGCTGACAAAGGAGGCTGGATGCCAATCCTAGGCCTCAGCAGAAGAGCTGGGGATCCCGAGCTCATAGACCGGGCGAGGCTAGCCCTGCAGGCGAGCCCCTATGGCAGGATGGCGAGGATCGTCCACGCGAAGACAATCGAAGAGGGGCAGGACCTGATAGCGGTTCACGGGGGGCTGCAGCTGCTGGCCGTCCCGATGCAGGTTCTGCTGATCGCCGTTCCCCTGCTCATCATGGAAGGCGTGCCCGAAGCGATAATCAAGCCAGATCAGGCATTCGAATTGGGCATAGCAGGATATCTGATAGCGCTGTGGATGGCAGTGAGGATTCAGCCGGTTGTGTCCAGCGGGCTCGTGTCTTACGCAGCAATGTTCAGGAGTGTGTTATGGAAAATTTCGCGGTTCTCATGGGTACTCCCGGTTCTGCTCTTCTGGATTATCGCCAGGACGTTTCTAGCCGCCTCCCTGAGCTGGCTAGACGTCGATGTAACACAGTGGAACGAGGTCCAGTTGGAAACTGTTCTTCTGCATGCAGTAGTTCCCGATGCGGTAGTTCCTGAGACTGCAGTCATTGACTTCCTAGTGGCGATATCAGTGCTACCGATGGCGACCTTCACTACCCTGTCTGTACTAGGAGGAACTCACGACATGCCAAATTGGATGAGGGGGCAGGGGAGTGGGCTTGAGAATCTACAGATGGACCTGCTGGAGGCTCCCGATGAGGGCGAAGAAACCGAGACCTCTCCGATATATGATGCCCCAGTGCCGGAGGAATCTGAGGTGGAAGGGGTAGAGAGAGAAGATGGAGAGAGCAGGATGATTGACCTACCATTCAGACTGTTTGATGACTGATTACTGCAAGGGAAAGGGTCGGTCTACAACTTGGTTTAACAACACCCACCCCGAGCCCATGCACAGTCCGAATCCGATTGACGTGGGCCCGAGCAGAGACAAGGAAACGAGAGAGCCGATCAGGATAACAGGAGGGTATAATCTAGGCTCTATCCTAGAACCCTCGCTCCCGATGAATAGTGATATGAGGAAGAGTGCAAAGGATGCGACGGGACCCATTGGGGGTCAATCTCCCCTCAGCTCAGCCAACACTGCTTCGACCCTATCCATGCCCTTGTCGATGTCTTCTCGGCCGATAGTGTAGGCGAAGCGGAGGTGACCCTCACCTAGCTCACCGAAGGCTGTGCCCGGTGAGCACAGCACTCCACCCTCAAGCAGCGCCATGGCAATCTCTTCACTGTTCATCCCCGGGATATCGACTTTAGGGAATACGTAGAACGCTCCAGTGGGGACGCGGCAGGAGACGCCGGGCATCGCATTGAGTCGTTCGCATACCAAGTCGCGCCTAGCCTTGAACTCTGAGCACATTTCCTCCGGGTAATCTGGGGCCTTCACGAGGGCCTCGAGGACAGCGTGCTGCATTGCATCGTTACTGCACGCGGTTACGTAGTACTGCATCTTGGTCAGTTGCAACATTGCTTGGGCGTCAGGAGACAACAGATATCCAATTCTCCATCCAGTCATGGCGAAGGTCTTGGAGAACGACTGTACCATAATCACCTTGTCATAACCCGCTCCGAGGAATGAGACGTGCGGGGCATCGTAAACGATGCGGTCGTAGACTTCGTCACTGATTATCCAGAGGTCGTTATCTATAGCGAAGGTGACCAGTTCGTCCCTCTGTGACTCGTCGACGTTGCCTCCAGTTGGGTTGCTCGGGAAGTTGTACAGGATGGCTACGGTGTTCTCATCGACTCTGCTCTGCAGGTCCTCGATGGTCGGCACGAAACCGTTCTCGAAGGTGCAAGGGTACAGATTGGGCTCACCGCCGCAGATTACTACATCCTGAGGGTACAGCGGGAAGTACGGCTCTGGCAAGAGTACGTTGTCCCCGGGCTGGACCAGAGCTAGGAAGATGTCGAGGAGACCATTGGTTCCGCTCATGGTAATACAGACGTTGGATTCATCCAGACTGGGGACGAGGTGATGCCACATCTCGGCTATCTTCCTCCTCAGATCCGGTAGTCCGGCAGTGGTGGTGTACTTGTTCTTGCCATCTTTCATCGCCTTGGTGAACGCCTCGATGGCAACCGGAGGAGGCTGGAAGTCAGGCTCACCCAAGCCGAACTGAACGGCATTGTCTCCTGCCATGTCAAACATCCTCCGAACCCCTGTCGGACGGATGCTGTTAACACGCTCGGAGAACCTCACCATGGCCTGTGGACGAGAGTTCTAGGATTTGAACAAGGCGCTTCGAATCCTTCGGATTCGCTATTCAGGACCCTGTTCAGGGATTAATTCAGCTTCGAGTACTTCATCGACGACTGAATCCTCCTCCTTCCTCAATCTTGAGATTAAACTGTCAATCTCGCTATCCGAGCGAAGTCGGACCAGAGACAGCGAGGCTACCCATATCACGAATACGACGAGGATGCCGGCAATGACGAGAGGAGGGACTGAGATGTCAGTGACGCTGCCGGCAGAGCCGTGCACAGTCACTAGGACAGGGAGTGAGGAGAAGTCTTCCGAAATCGCTCTGACCTCAATCTGATGGGCGCCCTCGCTGAGTTTGTTTGGATTAAGAATCACATGCCACATGAAAGGTGTTAGAGCGCCAATTTCCTCTGGCTCAGATGAGTATGTTGCCTCCTGCCAACCCTCTCCATCGATTCTGAACTCGACTCTATCGATACTGCTCAATTGACCCCAAGAGTGTCCGGTGACGTTAATCGTTCCATTCGAGTCGATAAGGTTCAGCAAGTGGTTCTGGAGGCTGGAATCCACTGATTCGGTCTGCTCGGTCTCATCGAGATGGAGGGCGAGGGCAACAGCTGCATGTGCGTCGACCATTCCCCATCCGAAATCGCGGTTCCAGTAGGGGTCGATATCGGGAGCACTGGGCTCACCCCTGCGCTCCGCGGTCTGCTTGAGCACTTCCTTAATCTGCAGGGGAGTGAGATTGCCATTGGCCTCAATGACTAAAGCGATGACTCCAGAAACTGCCGGGGTGGCATAGGAGGTCCCACTGCCGCGGCCGGTGTAGGTGTTATCGGAAGCGTCTCCGCCGAGGAAGTTGTTGCAGCCTCCGCTAGTGACGCAACCTTCGGCCTGCACTATGTTGGTACCTGGTGCAGCAACTTCGGGCAATAGCTCATTGAGAGGGTTGCCGTCTCCGTTGTCCTTGCGAGGTCCACGCGAGGAATAGGAGGCAATGCTGTCATCGGACCTGTCGACGGTATTGAGGTCGTCTGTAGCGGCAACTGTGATTGAGAGAGATGAGGCGCTCATTCCCGACAGGCCGTCATTGTCGGGTCCGTCGTTTCCAGCCGCGTTGGAGACTGTGACTCCAGCCAGCATCGCATCGTCGAGTATCCTGCTGTGCATGTCCGAGCCATCAGAGCCGCCATTCTCGTGACTGGTTATCCCCCAAGACAGAGAGATGATGTCAATGCCGTGGTTCGCCTCATCCACCCCAGGCCATGCATCGTCTTTGTGATCTATTATCCACTGTAGGCCATTCATTGCCGACTCGTAGAACTCTTGCTCAAGCAAGTAGTTCTCGAATGGGCCTGCCCCAACATCAGTCCCAATTCGGACGTCGACTAGGGAAGCATTTGGAGCTGACCCATAGAACTCTGACTGGCTGCCATCCTGCTCCAAACCTGTTGCACTGGCCATCCCCATACATGCCGTACCGTGCTGGTTGCCATCGTCGGGGTCGAATGACCCGTCATCCTCCCTGCCTCCCGAAAGAATGCATTGAGGGTCCGAATGTACAAAGCAAACTGCATCGTATCCAGCAACAAATTTTCCCGATAACCCTGGGTGCTCATTGTCCACGCCAGTATCTGTCAATGCTATATTCACCCCGTGTCCACTAACCCCGAGATCCCATGCCCCCACCGGGTACTCCGTGGAGTTTCGCGCCTTTACCGCAGGCGTCTGGACGTCGCCGTAGAAAACGAGCGAGCCATAGCGCTCGACCATCACCACGCCTTCGAGCTGTGATAGCGCATACACCTCGGAGGCATCGACATCACCGATCAGAAGAGCATCAACTGACGGGAGCTCTAGGTGGATATCGTGACCCGCCAGAGCTAGATCAAAGCGGTTTGAATCGGTAATCCTCCCGTCGTATGAAAGGCCTACGTTGACGGGTCCAGAAGCCGTCTGCAACGAGTCGTGGATGCTGTTCCTGTCTGAGTCTAGAGATGTCCAGGTCCACCAGGGCCCTGGATTCGCCCAACTGACAGCAGTCTGGACGGGTGTCGTGGTCTGTTGATACTGCCCCATCAGTTGCAGCCCCTCGCTGTCTATTTCGGACAGATGAGGAGGGGCTACGCTCCCGGCTAGGGGGGCCAGTAGGAAAGCGCATAGGACAGCGCTGAGTGCCTTGGTGTCCATCGGGTCACGCGAAATGCGCTAAGTCCTTCAACCCAACCTATACCAGAATTGCTCGGAATGCTGCACGCCTATGCCAAAATGGTGGGGGCACTGGGATTTGAACCCAGATCAGCGGGTGTCTTCCGCCTAGCGTGCACCCGGAATGCGCACGCTCTCGGGTTGCGACAGGTCGGTGCTCCAGTTGGTCATCAAAGCCATCAGAAAAACCACTTGTCGTCATTCCCGTGCAACTGGAGCCCGCGGTACTACCAGGTTATACTATACCCCCTAAGGAGTGCATCGCCCTAGGGCCTCACTCTTATGATGCTCTCGGTCGGTCGAATATGAGCCTCACATAGGGCCCAAGATTGGACCCACCAGAAGAGCGAGTGCGGTCCAACCCCCTAGGATTGCTGACGCCAGACCCCACGCGCGCGGGCGTATGCCCGCTCTGAGCCAGCCGAACACCCGTGAGAGTTTGCCAGGTGCCAAAGCGATGAGGCGCGCCAGATTGACAATGACTCCAGCAGCGATGAGGAAGCCCAGCATAGCTAGGACGGAAAGTGGGATACCCAACATATCCGAGCGGGCTACACAGTGCCGGAGTTCGCAGCCACAGCAGCCAAGCCAGCCATAGTCCCAGATAGGCATCCTCAGCAAAACTGGAACGGTCGCGCCAGGCACGGAATCCCTCGGGCAACCGCGAGTACGTCACTGTAACTAGGTACTCAACCTCAGGAATCCTACCACGCAGGAGGACGGAGAGACCGTGATACACCATAACCAACGCAAGCAGTAGTTCAATCCATATCCAGAAGGCCCCAAACCCGAACGCGGCCATCAGGGCGACGGGTAGTGCCCATGTCCCAAAGCCGACGGCAGCGGCCACTGTAGTCATGAATGAACCAGCACCGGGGAACAGTAGCTCATCGGGCACCTTGAGTTCCCGGTCCCTTGGCATAGCGAGAACCACCATAGGCAGCAATGCTGTACCAATTATGATTGAGAACAGAGACAACGGGTGGTTCCCCGAACCTCTAGAAGCCGAAGATACAGCCTCGTCTATCTCCAGTGCCGACATTGTACCGGGCTGCCAATCTGTGACGAAGCCAGCTGAGTCGATTATGATAATAGCGTCCGTCGCACCGCTAGGGAATGCCTTGCCCACTGCAGCATCAGCCTCGTCCATCAGTAGTGGCCATGTCTCGTTGAGAATCAACGAATAAGTGTCCAGATCGACAGATTGTATCCCTTCTCCCGTGGCAATCTGGATGAAGGCGATGTCCGAGTCGCTGATGATTTGCGCTCCTCTGAAATCATCGAACTGCCTGATTGCATTAGGTGATCCGGTGCGGAACAGCCCGACCACGACAGCGTCATGCCCTGATATCAAATCGGAAAGTTTGACCAGTTCGCCATCGTGAGACAGTAGTGCAAACGAGGGCGCGGCGCCCTCCTCTCTAGGAGAGTTGTTGTCGATGTCTGGCAAGTGCATAGCGGGACCGAGGGCGGTGATTGCAAGCAGCAGTAATATCGCATAGGCCTGCAAGGGGAGCATGGCCTCTCGCATCGAGGCGCCAATCCATGCAATTATGCCCAGCGGGACCACGACCGCGGCCCACATTGAGGACAACATTGGTTTGGAATCCTCCGGGACCTCAAAACGCAGCACGCCTACTGCATCGCACAGTTCTCCCGGATCCTGGTCAGTGACTGTGAAACAGGCGTCAATCATGTACCTCCCTGGAATGAGTGGCTTCTCTGAGGACCAAGTGAAAATCGTCCTGTTGGCCTCGCCGGTCCTCGTCCCATGAGGGGTCTCGAAATGTTCCATCCGCTGGTCCTCCTTGCCGAAGCCGTGGACCATCTCATCCCAGTCCAGCGGCCCGACGATCTCGAGTACCTGGTTATCGAAGTCTTCTGGCCCCCAAGGGGATATCGGTGTGAACTCGACCCTTACCATCCTGTTAGAATCGATGCTGTAGTCCAGTTGCGGATCGATAACCTCTCCATCGAAGATGATTCCCGAGGTCGCGTCATAGGTCCCCCACCACAGCACTCCCTGCTGCAAGCAGTCGTGCTGCACATCGACTTGTAAGGAGATGAGGTCGCCCGAAGAAAGCGAGGCGTTGACATCGGACGCCTGTACAGTGAATTCGTGGGCTGAGAGATATGACTCCTCCATCGGCAGTGAATTGGTCTGAACGTTATCTAGAACCACATTGCTACCGAGAGACAAAGTCACAGAAAATGAAGTCTCGGCACCCGCAACTCCGGGCAGTACGTTGGTGAGTCTGCAGCCGTCGTTGGTCGAATCCAGAGATGCAAACAACCGCACCGTGATGTTGCCCTCGAACCTGAACGACTCTGCCAGCGGAGCCGATTGGATGTCGATGAGGTTAGGGCTGAGGGCGGAACTGGTCTTGGTGAACTCGGCCTTGCCTAAGGGCTGGCCAGTGTTCGTCGTCCAGTTACGATCTAGGAACGGCTGTTCCTCGGTTCCCTTCAGATACAGCATGTGACTGTCAGGAAGGGCCCAGTTAATTCCAGGTCCTTCGACCCCCTCGGGATTCTGGGCATTCACCATCGATACGGCTGAAGTCATCATCAGAAGCAAGGCCAGAGCAATTAGGACACCGGCCCTAGATGCGTTTGTTCCTTCTCCCATGGTTTTGTCCTCATCTCGTACAGTACAAACCCCACGTCTTGATGTTACAGGATCCTGAAAGCCACAACAACGGCCATTGCAACCCCTGAAAGGGTTGCTAAGAAGTTCACTGAGTGCTTTCCAATGTACCCCTTGTTCTCTAGAAGTTCGCCGAGTATCGAGTCGACTTGACAGCCTAACCAACCTACAATTGTAACTGTGACGAAGATGCTGGTGGCGCTCATCGACTCGCCGAAGACAGGAGCAAGCAAGACTGCCCCTCCGGCGATAATCAAAGCGCCGAGCAGCGCGGCCACCGTGCCTGTCGGGGACATTCCTCCATTGGTCCCGGGTGGGACCGCTTCGAGGGTGATGATGCTTCGAGTCCTCACATCGAGGCTGCCTATCTCCGAGGCCAGCGTGTCGGACAACGCCACTGAGATGCTGCAGGATAGGGCTAGGTAGTACCAATCTCCTTCGCCAAACCAACTCAGAATCGCGACCAACGAGGCCGCCGCGCCGTTCGCCATCACATTGCGCCAGCCCCTTGTTCCCTCGTTGGACTCCTGTATCGCTAATGCTCGCTTCTCCTCAAAGCGCCACTTAGTCGCCATGGAGCCGACGAAAAGGAAGGTCACGAGGATTGCCAGCCAGGTCCAGTGCCCGAGGAGAGAGACGGTGAGTCCAACCACCATGGCAGCTAGTAGACCGCTCGAGTCGAGCATGTCACGAAGTTTGGATACTAACAGCAGTGCGGCAACAAGGGCGATGGAAATCATCTGGTCGTTGGAAAAAAAAGCCGATGCATCCACCATTCTACTCGTTCATGCTGCCTTATGCGACGGTCATGAAGGATTCCCCTGTGAGAAGTCCGTTCCTACGGGAACGGAGGGATTCGGTAAACCTGAACCATGAGTCACTGAACAGCCACGAAGATTCAAGGGTCCTAATGCACTCCATCGCATATGCTCGATGAGCCTGATAACAACCCATTTGATTCCA
>PSPX01000014.1 GCA_004195715.1 Methanobacteriota archaeon
TGACGCCCCATTGAAACCCCATTGACTCGCCCCTGACTCAAAGGGTGCATGGAGGAGACCCTCTGCAACGGACGGTGTTTCATTGGGTTCTGCTGAGGAACCCTATGACTCGGATATGACTCATTCATACCGACTGACTGCGGGGTGACTCATTCGCTATCCTATGCTCCACCGATTAAGGACAGGAGATGTTCACTCCCCATCTCAGCCATCAGTGAGGACGCCTTGGGTCCGTGATTCTTGCCTAGGATGATCCAATACAGGGCTACGTAAGCCTCTCTGCCGCCGATTCCGACCTCTGTTGCCACCGACCTGATGCAATTCCCTATTGCCTTGTCAGTCCACTCACAATCTCCGAGCGATTTACCCAATGTAGACAGGAACTCTCTGTGCCCATCGTCCAGGTTGGAACGCGACTCGTCGCTCACAATCGTCTGCACAACTACCCTTGCAGCATCAGGGAAGTGCAGACCGTCGACCCAGTTTCGCATCCTGCGCAACCTGCCAGTCAGGACGCCTCCTGCCTCTCCATCCAGATGTCCCGACTTGCGAAGGGAAGACCAGACATCGTCATCGCTCGATTTTATCTGAGCGAGCATGGCGAGATGACGGAAGGAGACTCCGGCAATCGAAACGGATGGGTCCGAGCCCCGCTCGACCTGACTGAGTCTGAGCGCACCTAGTTGGGTGTCACGAGCGATCCGCTGGCGACGAGACAACTCCTCGTCCGACCCTCCCGGAGGCTCTGCGAGCAGACGCTCGTACTCGTCGGCGGTCTGGAAAAGCGCCGGACCGGTGTCGAAGTCGATGTGCCGTCCGACCTTGCTGCGCGCTATCACGTAGCGCATAATCTCAGGAGGTACAAGGGCGAGCGCGTCCATAGGCCCAATTGTCAGGCCGGTCGAACTCGACATCGGCCCCATTCCCTTCAACTGAATCCACTCGTAGACTAACTTGTGAGGTGGCTGGCTACCCAACATCTCGCAAATTGGTATTCCTGTGTCGTAACTCCCTCCTGCCGCACCGTGGTCCTTGCCGGCTGGCTCACAGGTGATGCCGTGGATTCCCCATTTGGCAGCCCAGTCGACCCTCCAAGGCAGCTTGCCCTGCGCAGTTCTGATGTCCGCGGTTCCCTCGACACCATGGCTGTCGACCCAGTGAACGTGAGGATGCTCGTATCCAGTGACACTGACTCCGTCGATACTGCCGTCCGAGTCTAGGGGGTTGTATGGAAACCAGTTTTCTGGCACCTCCCTGCCAGAGACTTCCTCGATTACCCGGCGTATCTCGTCCTTCTGCTCGATGGACGAGTGAATCTTGTCAGCAAAGGCACCACTCTCGTAGGTCTGGTGGTTCATCACCACTTCGGGCTCAACGCCTATCTCCTTGAGTGCAGTTAGGAATGGTGTGAGGAAGTAGTCAGCATAGTTGCCACCATCTGGATCCGGCTCTCCGTTTGGTCCGGGTGCCGGTATGTAGGCCAGTGGGTGGCCGATGTACTGCTGGTAGGCGGGTGAGAGGAAGTCGTAGACCCTGCGAAGAGGGTCCATCGAGTCAACGATGAAGATATATCGTGATTCCATGCCAGCGTCAAGGCAGGCCCGATGAATCATCTCGGCAGTCAGAATCTCTCGCAGGTGGCCGACGTGGAACTCTCCCGAGGGTGTGATTCCCGAAGCGATGACCTGCGAACCATCTCTGTTCTGCAACGTCTGCGCGGTATAGTCCGCCCAGTGCATTCGATCCCCTCAGACTGTAACTACTCTGATCAGTCCACGGAGGGGCACACCCTCAAGCTCGTTGTTGTTCGACTTGTTGGCGAGCACCATGCAGAGTTTGACGTCAGCTCCAGCTGACCTGAGATTCCTGACGGTCTTGCGCATCGTGGTGCCCGAGGAGACGACGTCATCGATTACTACGACGCGCTTTCCCGCTACGCCGGCGAAGACCTCGGAGAGGTGACCGCCCTCATCTGCGTTTATGCTCCTGCTGATTGAGAGGTCAAGATCCATCTGTCCTGCTACGGCCTGGGCGAAGGCAATTCCGTTGAGGCTGATACCTACTATCGCATCGACCTCATCACCTATCTCCTCCTCGATTATGTCGACGAAGATGTAGGAGGCTGCCTCTATCCTGCCGGCCTTGACCGCAATCGATCTCCAGCCTACCTGAATGTCGGAAGGACGGTCCTCTGTGGCGACTCCGCTCGAGGACAGCCACTGGATGGTGGTCTGAGATAGGGAGAGCTCGTCCGCTATCTGTTGGGTGTTCAGGCCATTGTTGCGGAATGCATCCACCTTGCTCCGCAACTCATCTACGCTCAGTGGCATCAAACTGCCCCACCGCTGGATATCTATGAACTCACCGGGAGTAGAATATGAGTAAATACTGACTTTGAGGCGCTAGAAGCGCCCGGTACTGCCGAAACCACCCTCTCCACGCTCAGTTTCACCAAGGTCCTCAAAGTCGACTTCACGGAAACCAACCTCTGGTATCGGAGAGATTAGCATCTGGGCAATCCTCTCCCCTGCTCTGACCGTGTACGAGTCACCCTCTCCTATCCAAGTCATCAGCACGAACAGTTCGCCACGATAGTCAGCGTCTATGGTGCCGATGCTATGAGGAAGAATGAGTCCCTTGGAGCCGAGCGAGGAGCGCGCCCTCACCTGCCCCTCGTAGCCAACAGGTATGGCGACGTGTAGCCCCGTCCGGAGCTTCATGCTCTGTCGAAACGGAACAATCGAGTCCTCAAGGGCATACAGATCCCACCCGGCAGCGTGCTCGCTGCCCCGAGTCGGCAGTCTTGCACCGGGGTGGGTGCGAGCCACCTTGACCTCAAGTCCCTCCTCCACGAGTTTCGTGCGCCGTTCCGGTCTTTGACCGTTCGCAAGAGGCCGATGACCCCCGGTGGGGTGAAAAGGGGGCCATGATTCGGCAGGCCGATGACCGACTACGACTACGATGCCCTGATTGACCGTGCGCGTGAGCGCATACCAAAGGGCATTAGCGAACGCTCGCGCTGGACCATGCCCGAGCCGGACATACTCATTGAGGGCAGTCAGACCATCCTGCGCAACTTTGTGGATATCGTCAACGCGATGGACCGCGATGCTAACCACGTCTACCAGTTCCTACTCAACGAGCTCGGCACCTCGGGTACACGCGAGCAAGCTCGTGTGTTGTTCAAGGGACGTGTCCCTCCTATTCGAATCAAGGAGAAACTTGTCGCCTACGTCAAGGCGTTCATCCTGTGTGACCAGTGCCGCGCTCCTGACACCCGCTTCATCAAAGAGGGCAGAACCACTCTGCTCAAGTGCCAGGCCTGTGGCGCGACCCGCCCGGTACGACTGTAATCGGCCCACAGTTCTCCGAATATCAATGCCGCAGGAATGGTTATACGGATTCCGTTTCAACCCAAGTCATGCCAATAGCAAGGTACTGGGTCGTCAAGACTGGCGGCAATGAAGTGACAGAAGAAATGGCGAGCACATGGAGGGACAACTTCCTCGCATACGCCATTGAGAACGGATGTATGAGAGGGGCATTGGCCGCAGATGACGAGAGAGTCATCGCGGTCAGCGTATGGCCTAATTTGGAGACGATGAATGCAGTAATCGAGAGTGATCATTACAAGACAATCGGAGAGGCTGTCAGCGCTTCTTGGGGTGCTGGTGGAATCAGTATCCCTGATGATATCGAATTCTCCTGCAACGGCGAGATTCTCGCCATGGTCGTTCCAGAGGGAATGTGATTACGAGAAGTCGAGGAGGACCTTGCCCCGGTTCTTTCGGTCGTGGATGTGCTTCTGCGCGTCAGCGACTTGCTCAAACCTCCAAACCGAGTCTATCACCGGGTCGATTTGCCCCTTGAGGAGCATCTCCGAAAGTACCTCGAGGTGGCCGCGGAAAACCGACTCGTTATCCAATAGTCCCATGTGGACTCCGAACACAGCTTTGTTGGAACTCATCATCTTCAATGGGTCGAAGCGCGGCGTTGATGCCCACATCTTGAGTGCTGTCAGACGCGACTTCTTGTCTCCCTTTACAGCAGCCGAGGCGCCGAAGTAGTATAACTTGCCACCGCGGCGCAGTGCCTTGTAAGATCTCATCACGTGACTTCCTCCGACCGGGTCGATAGCGTGGTGGACCCCCTTGCCTCCGGTATTGTCCTTGCACACATCTACGAAGTCCTCGGCCTCTCGGTCTACGAAGCGCATCCCCATCGACTCGACAAACTCTTTCTTGGGCGATGAAGCCGTACCTACCACTAGGGAGGTCCCGTATGCTTGGCAGATTTGAGCCACCGCAGTCCCCACTCCTCCTGCAGCATGGTGGACGAGTACCGTATCTTCCTTGGAGAGGTTACCTAGGTGCACAAGCATGTGGTATGCAGTCCCATAGGTTACGGGAATTGCAGCTGCTTGATCGAACGAGATTGAATCCGGCAGCGGTATCACCCGGCTCGAGTCCAGCGCGATCTGCTCGGAGTAGCCGCCGAAACCAGTCATCGCCAGTACTCGGTCGCCAGATTGTAGGTCTTCGACATCATCTCCGACTTCGATGACCTCCCCGGCTGCCTCATAGCCCGGGGTGAAGGGATATTCTGGGTTGGAACCGTACAGCCCCTGGCGCATCATCAGGTCGGCGAAGTTGATTCCAGCTCGGTGGATTCGGACAGTGACCTGCCCAGGACCTGGCACCGGGTCATCGACCTCTACGATTCTAATTGAGTCGACCCCGCCGACCCGTGGATAGATTACCTTACGCAATTAATCACCCATTAGGTACTCGCTGGCGACCTCGCCGCCATTGAGGTGCTCCAGTATCCGCCCCAGTCCCTCATCATCGTTTGGAAGAGTGTACCATGTTCCTTCTGGATAGATTACGCACGACGGCCCACTCTCACAGTTGTCTAGGCATCCAGCTTTGTTCACACGCACATCATCCAGTCCTTTGGCCCTAGCGGCGCGCTTGAGGCGAGTCAGGATATCGAGTGAGTGCTTGGCCGTGCAGCAGCCGCGGGGGTTCTCCGAAGGACGCTCGTTGGTGCATACGAACACGTGCATCCTAAACTTGTGCGTCATATCCTTACCTATTTCCTGTCGAATTTAGCTGCGAGCACGAAGTCGGACTCAGTGAGTCCATTGATCTTGTGCGTCCATATCTTCGCCTTCACTCGCCCCCATCCCAGCTCAAAGTCAGCATGGTGGCCCTGTTCCTCACAAATTGTCCCGGCTGAGTTGGTGAAAACCAGCGCCGAGACGAAATCAGGAAAGGACCATTCGCGCTCTAGATGGTGCCCATCTACAACCGACCACTCGTCGTGGATGTGAGAAATTAGCTCGGTCCTCTCGGCCTCGCTAAGTGGGGGGGTCCCGCCTTCGCAGGGGACACAGTTCTTCGATGCGAAGTCTGTCATCCCTCAGCCCCACAGGTGGCTGTCGTCGCTGCCGTCGGCGCTGCGCTCGGCTTCTTCGTGCATGTTAGATCGGCGACGCATATCTTCCTTCTCAAAGGTCATGAGTTCCCTGTCTTCGATATAGGATTGACGTAGGTGAGTGACCAAGCGGACCTCCACTATCACGTCTCTCGCAATAGAGCGGAACTCGCCGTTCTCATCGAGAATTTCGACCGCGTTCCTCGAGGTTCCAATGAGCATCCCCCTCACCCAAGGGTCGGCTTCACCGGGAAGTGCTCTGGCATCGAGCAGCACCTCGATAATATCGTCTTTCCTGAGTCCGGACTTACGGTTTATTAGGGGTCCGTGGAAGATGTCGTTCAGGTCTGTGAGGTCGGGTGAGCCGTACTGTTCGTGGATTTGCCTAGCCCAACCAGGCAGATCATCGATTCTATTGCTTCTGCGTTCTGCTGTCATGGCTGTGCGCAGGAGTGGTGATAGAAAAGGAGTCGGATTGCCTTTCATCGGGCCTATGGCCAGAACTGGTGGCTTGAAGTGGGATGGTAGAAGCCGCAGGGTCCGAGGAGAGCCCATGGCATCGGTAGACTGGCGTCACATCCCCACGGTTCTGTATCCGCAGGAGATTCTCGACAAGGCGTTCAGCAGAGCCAGCAAACAGTCCGATCTGGTCGAAGATCCCGACAAGTACCACAGGGTGCGTAAGCAGATGGACCGGATGGTGCAGTCTGCAGCCGACGTCATCAGCACCACGCTGCTGAAGTGGGTCAGCCGGTGGCCGAGCCTAAACTCGCTTTCGGAGTTCGACCAGGCCCTAATCGACGCTGCTGTCGGCAATGACGAGTACCGCAAGACCCTCGGGACAATTCAATGGGCTGCTGAGCAGGTCCGCAAGATAGCCGGCGAGACTCAAAGGAAAATACTGAGGCTGCGCAGTATAGAGGGCTTCCACGATGCCCGAAGACACGCATACGGCAGATTCTCCTCAATCCTCGACCAGATCTCGCCACAAATACTGTGGTTGGGTGAGGCCCGCAATATCCTGCGTGAACTGCCCTCACTGGATTCGGCAGAGCCTTGCATTGTGGTAGCCGGAGCCCCGAACGTCGGTAAGTCGGCGCTGATTACCGCCCTGTCGAGCGGAGAGCCTGAAGTTGCATCCTATCCTTTCACGACCAAGCAACTCCACCTTGGGCACTTCGAGCACCGCAGGAGGGCCTACCAGATGGTGGACACGCCCGGTCTGCTGGACAGGCCAATGGTCGAACGCAATCGAATTGAGATGCAGGCCATCGCGGCGCTTGAGCACACCGGAGATGTGCTTTTGTTCCTAGTCGACGCTACAGAAGGCAGCACTTCTCCGCTCAATGAGCAGGAGCACCTGCTCACGGAGGTCAGGCAGTTGATGTCCGAGCGTCCGATGATAGTCATCCACAGTAAGAGTGACATCCTAGAGAATCCTCCTGAAGGCGCTGAGACCCTAATCAGCGCGCAGACGGGAGAGGGTCTCGAGGAGCTCCGTACGAGGCTAATCGAGACGATAGGGGCGGACGAGATAATCGATCCATTGAGCCTGCCCGAGAACTGGCACAGGAACGAAGAGTAATCACTCGACTTGCCAGTGGTGTCCACATACTGTGCAGTACAACTTGTAGCCGCCTATCGAAGGAGGGAGGCCGGAGACATCGACCGCAGTTCCACAGAGTGCACAGTTGTGGACTCGCATAGTTCCTGCACCCCTCCTCGGTTCTTCAACAACACTGATTTCCGGTCAGGCTTCCTTGAAGCGCTTCCAGACTCCCATGATCCTCTCGTGCGCGAACATCTCCCCAGATCCAGCGAACAGCAGAATCGCTACTAACGCCAGCAACACTTCGGCCACCGGGTTCAAGGATATCTCAGGAGTAATGGTGACCAACTGCTTGCCGCCGACCCCCGAGGTGTCAGTGCTCGCCGTCGTGAATCTGTAATCACCAGGCTTGAGGTCGAACACGAGCGAACCGCTCCCCTCGTTGCCGCCGCCAGCGATGAAGTCGAAATCATCGGCAGTGCAGGTCGTGAGTCCATTGGAGTCGGGCTCGCAACCGCTCGGCGGTGGACTGGCGATGACGCCTATCCAACTGCTGTCGGACTGGTTCCACCTGATGGTAAGCTCGATGTCGAGCAGCATGAAAGCGGTCGGCGAACTAAGGTCCTCACTGGTCATCCCTACTGGGCATCCGGCGGTATCATCGGTGCACGGAACTAGAGGGATGTTGGTACGGCTAGCATCGAGCGTTGGCCCATACAGGCTTACTATTAGCAGGAGGGTACAGATGACGCCTATCACTGCTGGCAGCACCGAAAGAATGCGAATCATCATCGGTATGTCACCTCCCTAGCACCCCGACTCAACCCGACGCCCCCATGGCCTGTAGCATCACTAGCAGTATTGCTATACCCGGGAACAAGTAGAGCATCACGGTCAGCCTCTTCCTCGATGACTCTCTTTTCTGCTGTTTCTCAGCGCATTCCGTATCGGAACAGATGGGGGGATCCGCGTTGAGAGGAATTGGGGTCCAGCACACTGAGCAGTGTCGATGATCATCGGTCGCGAACGCTCGTCGTTCCCGCGCTCGTCGTTCACTGTCTCGCTGGCGTTTTGCGGCCTCGCGGGCTTCGCCAGCGGTTCTCTGAGCCGCTTTCTGAATCTTCTCCCTCCGGCTCATTCGACCACCGTTCCTCCAAAGTCCCCGCCCTCGATTGCGGTGCGAATTGATTCGGGATTTCTCCCATCTAGTATGCACAGTGGCATTCCTGCGTTGGCAGCCGCGCTTGCCCCCATCGGGTCGACGACCTGGGACGGACCGGCACGAGAGTGCTCGGCCGGGCCGACTATGGCCTGCAGTTGGGAGTGGGTGAGCCGGTCGTGAGCCACGGCATTGGGGTCTGTACTAGGATCTGATTCGTGAACCTTGGCCACGTTGGTCGCGATGACACAGCGCTCGGCACCTGTAGCTACGGCCAGTCTGATGGCGACCGCGTCAGTGGTGTGGCCCGGGCGCGTCCCGCCCATGACGACTACCTGCCTTTCCTCGAGCAGCGAGGCCGCCTCGTTGACGCTGTGAGGGATGGTGCCGGAGGCCGGGATGCCAGCTTCGGCAAGACTCTCTCTGACTATGGCGGCGTTCAGACGAGTCGCTGCAATGCCGATTCTGTCGAGCCTATCTTCAGAGTTGATGATGGGCCTTGCGAGAGATATTCCCTCACGCGCGGCGGCTCCGCCGCCGACGACCAGACCTATTCTGTCGTCCATTGCGACACGGTCCCTGATAATCTCGATTAGACCTTCCAACCACATGTGCCGCTCTTCGACCTCGGGCCTGAGCAGGCTGCCTCCAAGGGCCACAATCACCGTCGCCATCGAAGCATGGGTGCACCTGCTCCCTTTCAATGCCTGCGGCGTGGGCGCGGTGAAGGGTTGAAATGCCGCCCCTCAGGCCTCTGACAGAGGTACAGCATGTCTGATGAGTTAGAGCAGCAGCAGCGCAGGCTGCGTCTGAAGAAGGCGCTCGAGGAGCTCACAGCCATGCGTGGCATGGGCACTGAGCTAGTCACAGTCATTGTGCCGCCGGACAGGATGATTCACGATGTCCGCCAGCATCTCTCTCAGGAGGCGGGACAGGCCGCTAACATCAAGTCAAAGTCGACGAGGAAGCACGTGGCCGACGCAGTCGAGTCGGCGATAGCCACTATCAACCGCTACAAGACTCCCGGTGAGAGGGGAATCGCCATCTTCGTGGGGCACGTCATCGTGGGCAACAACAAGTCGCGCCTAATCTCCACAGTGATCGACGACCCTCCTCAGCCGTTCCCTTCGTTTCGCTACCGCTGTGACTCGAGATTCGAGTTGAGTCAACTCGAGGAGATGCTAATCGACAGGGCCGCTTACGGACTGTTCGTCATCGACCGCTCAGAGTCTGCATACGGATTGGCCACCGGCAAGCGCATGCACTGCCAAGAGCACATCACCTCCCAGGTTCCCTCGAAGCACGGGCGAGGAGGTCAGTCTGCTCAGCGCTTTGAGAGGCTGATAGAGGAGGCAGCCCACAATTTCTTCAAGAAGTCCGCAGAGCGGGCGTGCTCCTACTGGCTACCTCAAATCGAGAACATCGAGGGTATCATCGTCGGAGGACCGGGTGCCACCAAAGACTTCGTAGTGAAGAACGAATACTTCCACCACGAGATAAACAAACTAATCCGCGAGCCCCTATTCGATGTCGGTTACTCCAACGAGAGCGGTCTACGTGAACTGATACAACGAGCAGGCGGTCTGATGGACCAGATCGAGTTGGACGCCGAACGCAATCTCGTCGACCAGTTCCTGCGTGAGGTTATGCAAACCCATCCCAAGGCGACCTATGGCGAGAAGATGGTCAGATCAGCGCTCGACCAGGGTGCCGTCCACACCCTCCTCCTCTCAGAGGCTCTGCGCCAGCGCAGGGTGGGCTGGGTGTGCAAGCCCTGCAAGCACGAGTGGGAGGCCACTCAGAAGAGCCGTTCCGACCTCCCGAACTGCCCCGCGTGCGACTCGGAGAACATCAGGGAGGACCCTGACAGGACAAAGGACCTGTTGGACGAGTTGAGCATGCTGGCCGGCCACACTTCAGCCAAGGTCAACCTGATCTCGATGGACACTGAGGAGGGAGCCACCATGTACGACGCTTTCGGCGGCATTGCCGCCATACTGAGGTATGCTTGGAGCTGAAGCGATGAGGATATTGGCAGAAGCAGTTACTACGGCGATGGAACAGACTCTGTCGGGAATGGGAGTGGCAGAGGCCGACTCGGCCGACCTCCTCGGGCCGGCTACGGTCGAAGAACACGGCGATTTAGCACTGCCGTGTCACAGTCTCGTAGCGGTGCTGCGACGCTCTCCAGTGGATATCGCACAGGAAATTTCCTCAGCGCTCGCGCCTACCCTTGCTGGCACCGCCGAGGTCTCCGCTGTCAACGGATTCGTCAACCTGAGGGCTGAGCCGGAGTGGCTTGTAGCCCGGCTCTCTGAGCTGCTTGTCGATGACCGACTTGGGATAGCCATGGAGGAGATGCGAGTAGCAGCAGTAGACTACTCAGCGCCGAACGTGGCCAAAGAGATGCATGTCGGCCATCTGAGGTCAACAGTCATTGGCGATGCGATTGTGAGGATGCTAGTCCACAAGGGCCACACAGTACACAGAGAGAATCACGTCGGCGACTGGGGCACACCCTTTGGCATGCTAATCGAGCACCTGCTCGATCTCGGAGAGGTCAACGCGGCAGAGGAGCTTGGCGTTGGCGATCTCGACGGCTTCTACAAGCAGGCCAGAGCGAAGTTCAATGTCGACCAGTCGTTTGTAGATCGTTCGAGGAACCGAGTGGTGCTGCTGCAGAGCGGCGATGAGGAGACGCTGAGACTGTGGAGGATTCTCGTTGACGAGTCGATGCGCTACTTCAACGAGGTCTACCAGATGCTAGGGGTACTTCTGACCAATGATGACATCATGGGCGAGTCGAGTTACCATCACCTGCTCCCAATAGTAGTGGAGCGGCTGAGCAAACAGGGTTTGCTACAGGAGAGCGATGGCGCTCAAGTGGTCTACCCGGGCGGCTGGGTCAACAGAGAGGGCGAGCCCATGCCGGTGATAATCGCGAAGGCGGACGGCGGTTACAACTACGCCACCACAGACCTCGCATGCATCATCGACCGCGCCGAGAGACTCGGTTGCGACGACCTTCTCTATGTCGTGGGTACTCCCCAGGCTCAACACTTCAATATGGTATTCGAAGTGGCGCAGCAAGCCGGTTTTATGGATAATTCACATAATGCCGTACATGTTAACTTTGGCTCAGTCATGGATTCGGATGGTAAGATACTGAAGAGTCGCGAGGGCGAGGCCATCAAGTTGGTTGATCTTCTCCGAGAGGCGGTTACACGAGCCGAGCAGGCGATCGCCGAGAAGAATCCCGAATTGAAAGGGGCTCAGAGGGAAGAAATAGCCAAAGCGATTGGAATTGGCGCTGTGAAGTACGCCGACCTTTCTACAGAGAGGACGAAGGACTACGTTTTCGACTGGGACAGGATGCTAGCCTTCGAAGGCAACACCGCACCTTACCTCCAATACGCCCACGCTAGAATATGCAGTATCTTCAGGCGCTCGGGCACCGAGCGCTCCTCACTCAGCGGAATCAGCATCTCACTCTCTCGGCCTGAGGAGCTACTACTGGCGAGACGCCTAGTCAATTTCGCTGCAGTCACTGACGACACTCTAGACACGTACTCCCCCCACCGTCTCTGCACATACCTACACTCGGTCGCCTCGTCCTTCGCAACTTTCTACGAGGTCTGCCCCGTTCTGGGTGCAGAGGATGAAGCGACCAGGGAGAGCAGGATGGCCCTGTGTGATTTGACCGCGAGGACGATATCGACGGGGCTCGGACTGCTGGGGATAGATTCGCCCGAGCAAATGTAATCAACAGCACCCCGTAGACCCATCATGCCAGCCGTAGGCGATATCGCCCCCGACTTCACTCTGACAGCCCAAGACAAGTCCTCCGTGACACTAAGTGAGATGCGCGGAGGACGAGTCGTCTTAGCGTTCTATCCCGCCGCTTTCACAGGAGTCTGCACCAAGGAGCTGTGCACCTTCTCCGACGGAATGGCCAGTCTCAAGTCGTGTGGTTCATCGGTGCTCGGGATTTCGGTAGACTCCCCGTTCTCTAACTCCGCGTTCGCTGAGGCAAACGACATCTCGTTTCCATTGCTCTCTGATGTTCACCGCGAGACTGTCAATGCCTACAGCATTGCTCTCAACGATTTCGTCATCCCCGGATACACAGTAGCCCAGCGCTCGATCTTCGTAGTAGAGGCCGATGGAAACATCGGCTACGCTTGGGTCGCCGACAACCCGGGACAGGAACCTGACTACGAGGCCGTGATGGCTCACTGTGCCTCGCCGTAGGCGAGGTACCGGACTAGCGAGCCGTAGATTATTCCAGAGACCATCAGGCTCTCCTCGTTGAAGCGATCCATCGTATCCAGATAGGTGTGGTACTCGCTCGAGCCAGATCCGTAGCAGACAATGGCTCTGCCGTAGTCCTTGTCTGGACCCTCATCATCATCGATATTGTAGACGAAGGGAGCGTGGTCGGAGTTGTAGGGCATGGCGGTGGAACTGTGCTTGTGGATGCTAATCGGGTATTTATCTGCTAATTCTGGATAGGCGCTTGAGAATACGCTCGTGATATCTTTGATGAGGTCTATGTCGGCCTTGTTGTTGCCGAAGAGGGTCACTCCGGAGTTGCGTTCCGCATCGACGTGATTCATATCTAGGTTGACGTAAAGTCTGAGATTTTCCGCTAGCATGGTCTGATGCTTGTCGACCCACTCGGTGGAGCCCCACAACCCCTCCTCTTCGCCGCCCCATGTACAGAAGTAGATGGTGTGCTTAGGAGTCCCCAATAGTGATTCCAGCAGCCCGAACTGCCTAGCTATCTCCTGTACGGTGGCAACTCCTGACGTATCGTCCACTGCTCCCTGTCCGTTGTAGACAGTATCGTGATGGGCCCCGAAGATGATGAGCGATTCACTTTGTCCCTCGATTATCCCACAGGGCACGTGTATGGTCGCAGTGCCCTGATTGTTGACGTCGGTGATGAACTGCAGGCGGGCATTGCCATTGATGACCCCGTCGATAATCGTCTGCCCAACGCTTCTCGAGACCATGATGAATCCTAGGCTCTCTGGAATCGGATCTATCGAGGAAATCCCTACCGACTTGAAGTAGGGCACGCAGTCGTCTGCAACCAGTTCGTCGCAGTTCTGGCGGTCGTTAATCAGGATTAATCCCTCAAGGTCGTTGTCTGCAGCGCGCTCGAACAGCGCTGTGTTGCCCTCTGTCTCAGGCTTCAGCCAAATTATACCGACTGCATTGACAGCCGAGTTCCAGTCCGCTGACTCGTTGCCAGTTCCGAGGTCCACTACAGACATATCGTCGACGTAGCGGACGAAAGACGAGCCACTGTAACCCTGCAGAACGAAGTCCTCCCGGTGCGCGAACTCAACTATCTCGCGGTTAATATCGGCTGCAGTGCAAGGTGTAGGGCCCCCGAATATATCTCCGATGTCACCAGGTGTGCATATCGAGAGCTCAGGCTCATTGCCGATGATGAACATCGGCACGTCGAACTCCTCGAGAGTGGATGGTATGCCCATCGAGGAGAAGTTGAGCTTAATCGCCTCGGCGGTGTTCTGCTCCTCTATTGTCCCAGAGAGCCTGCCCTCCCAATCCGGGTGTCCTAGATCGACAAGCGACTGAGCGTAGGCCCGGGACTGTGTTGCATCGAACTCGATGAGCCGATAGTCCGGCTCACCTTGGATCCACTCGATGATGTCGTCTCCGTACAAAATCGCACCGCCTGAGCCACCTACTATGATTAGCGCACTCACGATGAGGACTGGGACCGGCAGCTCGCGTGCACGCGCAATGCCATCAGAAAGTGCTTTACGGGGCTTGGAAGCGATACTCTCAGTCTCGATGACCTCTGCGTTGACTGCCTTCTCCACGAAGACCTCGCGCCTTCGCCGGACTATTGAACCCACGCCGGAGGGGATTCCCCAACCGCCGGTTAGTTGCGGTCGACCTCGTCGCCAGTCCAGCGCCTTCCTAGGGCGTGCTCGACATCCATCTGATCGAGGATTCTAGCCACCACGAAGTCGACCAAGTCGTCGATGCCCTCCGGTGAGTTGTAGAAACCCGGACTGGCGGGCAGTATCACGACACCCCATGACGACATCCTCGCCATTGCCTCTAGGTGTGGTGTCGAGACCGGAGTCTCTCGCGGAACCAGAATCAGCTTACGCCTCTCCTTCAGCGCTACTAAAGAGCTCCTGGTTGCTAGGTTATCAGATATCCCAGCCGCTATCTTGCCGATGGTGGTTCCACTAGCGGGGCAGACGACGTAAGCATCAAAGCGAGCAGAGCCCGAGGCGGCGCGGGCTGCGAGATTGCCATTGTCCTCGAGCGTGACTCCGTCGCGCTCACCAAGGACCTCTGGTGCTATACCGCACTCAAGAGCGAGATTAATCGCTCCGGCATCGGTCACTATCAGACTGACCGACCACCCTGCATTCAGTAGCTCGTCAACCAGACGCACGCCGTACTGCGCCCCGGATGCACCGGTTATGGCAACCACAGCCTCGGGCATGATTGTCAGTCCAGCATCTCATCCTTGAATGGTTGCTTCGTCTCACAGGCTCTCAGAGAGTGCCGCGGCTAGGTACCTGTACTCGTCCACGTGGTTATACAGTTGCGCGGAAATCCGGATGTACCTGACACCGTGATGCTGCCATGGCATTACCGGAACCTGGATGCCATACTCGTCGAGCAGGAAGTTGTGAAACGGATCTCCCTCAAGGCTCATCGGACCGACTTCGCCATCAGTGGGAATCTCCACCGCAGCCAGCGCTGACACCATTGAATCTGGAAAAGGAGGAGTGGTTCCAAGCGCCTCGCAGATGATATCTCTCCCCTCAATTGCGAGGGCGTGATTGCGTTCCATGATCCTAGGCCATCCTCCCTCGACGAGCCCACCGAGATACTCAATCGCCTTCGGGATGCACATCCACGCTGAGGGATCCTGCGTCCCAGGCCATGCGAACTCGAACTCGAACTTCTCCTGCGCTTCGCCATCGAACGATGCGCCATGGCCGATGTTCAGGGGACGTATCAGGTGCTTACGGTCCTCACGAATGTGCAGGAAGGCCGAGCCCTTAGGAGAACACAGCCACTTGTGACAGTTTCCAGTGCAGTAGGCCGGAGCGAGTAGAGACAGGTTCAGCGGGACGATTCCGGGACCATGCGCGGCGTCAAGTAGTACATCGACCCCTCCCGATTGTAGTTGATCTGTCAGCTCTTCGAAGGGCATCCGCATCCCGGTTGGACTGGTCACCGTATCTATCAGGGCCAGCACGGTCCTATCGGTCACCGCTCCCATGATGATATCGATTACATCCTGCGGCCTCCCGACCCTAAACGGAATCTCTACGACTACCGTCTTCGCACCTGACCTCTCAGTTACGAAGTCGATGGCGTTCCAGCAGGCCTGGTAGGAGTGGTCGGGGACGATGATCTCGTCCCCGGGCTGCAGTTGCAGACTCCTAAGCACAGTGTTGACCCCCTGAGTGGCATTGCTGACGAAAGTCATTCCATCGATGTCAGCGCTCATGAACTCCGACAGAGTACGTCGAGCCTCGTTCCACAGGCCGAGGTACTCCCTCTCGAAGAACCGGACCGGGTCATTCTCCATCAGGGTCCTGAGCCGACCCTGCTCCTCGAGAATGACAGAGGGAGTGGCTCCAAAGGAGCCATGGTTAAGGAAGGAGGTCTCCGGGTCGAGTGTCCAGTGATGAGATAGGTCGCCTTTGCGAGGGCGACTCATACGGGCATCTCCGGACTCCACTCAATTGGCTTTGATGGCGACCGACCGAGGTTCCGTTCACAGCTTGCCAGCAGTGCCCACTCGACTCTGGCTAGGTCAATGGGCCTTCCCAAGGGGTCACTGGTGTAACCTAACTGAGAGAGGCTGGAGTGAACTCCAGCATTCATACCGCATCCTTCTAGATCCTCGACACGGGTCCCGGGGGTGTGGATGTTGATCGACATTCCGTGGCGACTGACCCAGTGAAGGAAGGAGAGCCCTATCGAGCAGACTTTGTGACCGTCTACCCAAGCTCCTTGCATGGACGGGTCCTTGTAGGCAGTTACGCCGCACTCGGCGAGGGCACTGATGCTCCAGTCCTCCAGTCTCCCAATGATTTCTCTGATGCTCTGTTCCTCTATCGCCCACTTGATGATGGGGTATGCGACTAACTGCCCCGGGCCATGCCAAGTGATACCTCCGCCTCGGTCAGTCAGAGATGTCGGGTAGCCATGTACTACGACGCCATCCCTGACCGCTTTTGGCCCGACGGTGACGACCTCCGGGTGCTCTACCATGATGACGGTGTCAGGAATCTTGTCTTCGATCCTTTGCTGCTGCATTTCCTTCATTGCCTCAGCCATGATGTGATACTCGACGACGCCGGCTCTGAGGATTCTCAACTCACTCATCATATCACTCAGCTGATGTGTATCGCGTGACCCAGCGTCTTCAGGACACTCTCGTGGAACGCCTCTGACATAGTGGGATGGGCGTGAACTGTCCCGGCCACGTCCTCCAGCAGCGCGCCCATCTCAAGCGCGAGGACGAACTCCGCATGCAGTTCCGCTATATGGGTGCCGACCGCCTGCACTCCGAGGATGACGTGATCTGACTCTCTCGCAGTCACGCGGATGAAACCCCCAGTTTTCTCCGCCTCTATGCTGAGCGCCCTACCGCTTGCGGCTAGGGGGAACTTGCCAACGATGACCTGTTCGCCACGCTCCTCCGCCTCATCTGGTGTCAGGCCGACTGAGATAATCTCCGGCTCGGTGAAGACGATGGCCGGAATCGCGACCTTGTCGAACTCGCGCTTGTGCCCGGCTATGATCTCAGCGACCATCTCGCCTTCCGCGCTGGCCTTGTGGGCGAGCATCGGCTCACCCGCAACGTCACCGATGGCATAGATTCCTGGGACCGAGGTACGGCATTGTCTATCGATCCTGATGAAACGTCCTGCTGCATCCATTCGAACTCCAGTGTTCTCCAGCCCCCAGCCCTTGGTGTTGGGCTTCCTGCCGACTGTTACAAGGACTCTGTCGACCTTGACCGTGTGCTTCCCGCCATCCTTCTCGAAGGCGAGCTCCACCTTCCTCGACGCCCCCTTGCCCTTGATTACGGCGCCTCGCGCCAGAGCGTTGGTGTGCACTACCACTCCGTGCTTCTTGAGCCAAATCTCCAGCGGTCTGCACAGCTCCCTATCCATGATTGCGAGGATATTATCGAGCCCTTCGACAACCGTGATCTTCGTTCCTAGTTTGGCCAGTGCGCAGCCCAGTTCGAGCCCTATGTAGCCACCGCCAACGATGGCAACACTCTTGGGCAGGCTATCGAGGTCAAGTGCGCCGGTCGAAGAGAGGATGAATTCTTCGTCACATGGCATGAAAGGTAGATCGATATGGCTCGAACCAGTTGCTATGATGATATTCTCGGCTTCGATATCGACCGATCCTTCGGATGTCTCGACAGTACAGCTCTTCGGTCCATTGAGGTTCGCCCATCCCTTGACTAGGTCGGCACCGGCACTCTTCAGCAGCCCCTCAACGCCCTTGTTCAGACGCTCGACGATGGAGTCCTTCCATGATACCAAGGCGACCATGTCCACATGCGGCTCACCGCCTACCGAGAGGCCCATGTGGCCGCCCTCGGAGGAGTGCTGCCGGAGCGATTCGAAGCGCTCTGCGGCGTGAATAATCGCCTTGCTTGGAATGCAACCGCGGATGAGGCAGGTACCGCCGGCCTTGTCGGCCTCTACAACTATCGTCTTCAGACCTAGTTGCGCGGCCCTGATTCCTGCCACGTAGCCCCCTGGTCCCGCGCCGACAACCAGCACGTCACACTTACGTGTCTCGTCCATTTTACACCTCACATGAAGATAAGCGCAGGGTGCTCGAGCATTCGCCTCAGGTGCTGTACCAGAGCTGCGCCATCGGCCCCATCAACGACCCGATGGTCGAACGAACTCGATAGATTCATGATCCGACGAACGACCACCTGACCCTCCTTGGCCACAGGCATATCTCTCGCCTTGTGTATGCCGAGTATGGCTACTTCAGGGTGGTTGATGATAGGGGTGGCCCCGAGTCCACCGTCGCGGCCTAGGCTGGTGATGGTAAAGGTCGACCCCGTCAGATCATCGAGACTCGCCGTACCGCCCCGGGCAGCGCCAGCGACTCTTTGCAGTTCGGCTGCCGCCTGCCATGCATCCATGGCCTCGACGTGCTTGACTACAGGGACGTACAGCCCCCTCTCGGTCTGAGTGGCTATGCCGATGTGAACTGCATCGTGGCGAGAAACGACTCCTCTTTGATCATCGTAGTGGGCGTTGCATTCAGGATGATCCGGCATTATCTTTGATAATGCCAGCATGATGAACGGCAGGTAAGTTAGCTTGGGTTGACTCTCGTCGCGCGAAGCGTTGAGCATCTGCCTAAGTGCCTCAAGCTCGGTGATATCGGCCTCCTCGAAATAAGAGAAGTGAGGAATGGTGCGCTTGCTGATGGTCATCTGCTCGGCGATTTTTCTGCGTAGACCGACAACCTTGACCTCGGTTACGCCAGTGCGCTTGGTTGAGTATGCAGATGGTGCCGCTCCCGATACCGCTCCGTCGGCCGCGATGTAAGCGTCGAGGTCGGCATGACGAACTCTTCCTGCAGGGCCTGAACCCCTGACCTGAGACAGGTCCACCTCCGCCTCTCTGGCGCGGCGTCGGATGGCTGGGCTTGCCAGCACTTTGCCAGACGGTGCCACAGGCGCTGCAACTGGCTCAGGTGCAGGGGCGGGCTCAGGTGCAGGGGCGGGCTCAGATTCGCTCGATGGCTCAGATTCCGCTTCAGATTCAGGTTCGACGGATGGCCCAGGCTCGCTTGTTGAAACAGCAGCAGCGTCTGAATCGAATTCGACAAGAGCCGATCCGACTGCTACCATCTCGCCGACATCACCGCTGAGTGAACTGACGACGCCAGTAATAGGAGAGGGTATGGTGACGGTGGCCTTGTCGGTCATGACATCCACAATAGGATCATCCTCTGTGACCTCATCACCTGCCGCAACGTGCCACTGTACGACCTCGCCCTCGACAACCCCCTCTCCTATGTCGGGCAGTTTGAACACGTGCTTGCCCATGCTCAGCCCTCCTGCGTCTTGCGTATCGCCGCGGCTATGCGAGTAGGTCCCGGCATGTAATCCCATTCAGTGGTGTGGGGGAACGGGGCGTCCCATCCCGTGACTCTCTGAATCGGACTCTCGAGGTGGTAGAAGCAACGCTCCTGCACTGATGCGGCCATCTCGGCACCGAATCCGCTAGTCTTAGGTGCCTCATGAACAATTACACATCTCCCAGTCTTCTCGATTGAATTGACCACTGTATCACGGTCCCACGGAACCAGGGTTTGCAGATCGATGAGGTCGCAAGAGACTCCGCTGTCGCGAATCGCCTGCTCGCTGACATGCACCATGGCCCCCCAGGCTATCACCGTGCACTCGCCGCCCTCCATCACCAGACGGGCCTCGCCGAGTGGCACAGTGTAGTGCGACTCGGGAACCTCGGCCTCAGGGTGTCCCTCCCAAGTCAGTACGTTATGCGGGTCGCCGTAGAACGGACCTCGGTAGCATCTCTTAGGCTCGAAGAAGATGACCGGGTCGTTGCACTCCACGGCGCTTATGAGGAGCCCTTTGGCATTGTACGGAGTAGAGCAGTAGACTACTTTTAGGCCTGGAGTGTGTGTGAACTGCGACTCTGGGGACTGCGAGTGGTGATGGCCGCCCCTGATTCCCCCTCCAGCTGGGGTTCGGACAGTCACCGGTGACCAGTACTCACCACCGGAACGGTGTCTGATCTTGGCCAGCTCGTTAACAATCTGATCGTAGGCAGGGAAGATGTAGTCTGCGAACTGAATCTCGACCACGGGCCTCAGTCCGTTGATTCCCATGCCGAAGGCGGTAGCGAGAATCCCTCCCTCAGAAAGAGGTGAGTCGAAGACACGGTGTGCGCCATGCTTGGCCTGCAGTCCGTCAGTCGTCCTGAAGACCCCGCCGAAGTAGCCGACGTCTTCGCCGTAGACGATGACGTCGTCGTCCCTCTCGAGCATTATGTCGAGGGCATTGTTTAGTGATTGAATCATGTTCATATTAGCCATTCTAGCCCTCCATAACTTCGTCGAACTGCTCCTTGAGATGCCACGGCATCTCTTCGTAGACTTCGGTGAAGATTGTATCAGCCTCAGGGTAGGGTCCATTGGCCAGATCGCCGTACTTGACAGCCTCCTTGTACGCGCTCATGACCTCGCTATCGATTCTATCCTCAAGTCCGGACTGTCGCTTCGCACTCCACTCACCGATCTCAATGAGGTGGTCCCGAAGCCTCTCAATGGGATCGCCACCAGGCCATTTCGTGTGCTCGTCGCTAGATCGGTAGCGGCTAGGATCATCGCTGCTACTGTGTGCCCCGGCTCGGTAAGTCAGGACCTCGATATGAGTCGCCCCGGATCCGGAGGCGGCGCGTTCGCGGGCCCACTTGGTGACTGCGTACAAGGCTAGGAAGTCGTTACCATCAACTCTGATCGAGGCCAGCCCGTAGGGCAGTCCTCGTGTGGCGAACTCGCCGCTGGCGGTGGCGAAGTTGGCGTGCGTGGAGATGGCCCATTGATTGTTGACCACATTGAGGATTACGGGTGCCTTGAATATGCTGGCGAAGTTGAGCGCGTAGTGGTAGTCGCCCTCGGCGCTGGCACCGTCACCAATCCAAGTGATGGTGACCTCATCGAGTTTCTTGTATTGAGAGGCCATGGCCACTCCGACAGCTTGGCTGAACTGGGTTCCGACGGGACTCGATATCGAGATGAAGCGACCGTCCCGATAGGAATAGTGGACTGGCATCTGCCTGCCCTTGATGTTGTCCTCAACGTTGCCTAGGCAGTGACAAATCATACTGACCATGTCGCGACCTCTTACGAACTGAGCTCCCGGTTGCCTGTAGGACGGAAAAATCCAGTCCTGTGTCTCGAGCGCCATCGTCTGGGCTATCGCAACACACTCCTCGCCAAACGATCGCATATAGAACGAAAGCTTCCCAGTCCTCTGCATCTTCATCATGCGGTCGTCGAAGATTCTCAGTCTGACCATATGCTCGAGCCCCTCGCGCAACTCGTCGGCGTTGAGCTTTGGATTCCATGCGCCTGAGGCCTTGTCGTTGTCCCCGAGGACTCTCACTAGGCCCTGCGCGTGCGGCACCGTGTCTTCTGCGGTGCACTTGGTAGGGTCAGGCCGTTCGAGGTCACCCGGCTTCCAGGACCAGGTCTCAAAGATTGCCTCCTCGCCCGGCCTGAAGGGAGCGTCGGGGATGTTGAGCCCGGAACCCTCCTTCTTCTTGCGCGCCATGGTTACAAACTCCTCCTTTCGCCCATCATGTTTGGCCTCCAAGCAGCACGGGCTCTCCTCCGTAAGACTCCTCCCATAGCAGGCCCGCTCGGTAGCTTGAGCGCACAAGTGGACCGCTGGCCACAGCCTCGAAACCAATCTCACGCGCCTCGCTATCCCAGCGTTGGAACTGAGTTGGTGTCGGAAACCTGTCGACTGGCAGATGTCGGTCACCTGGCTGCAGGTACTGTCCCAGCGTGACCATATCCACGCCGGCCTCGCGCAGCATGCGCATGGCCAACGTGACCTCCTCATCAGTCTCGCCGAGGCCGACCATGATGCTGGATTTGATGCGGATGTCTGGTCGTAGCCTGCGAGCTTCTCTGAGGATAATGAGGGACTGCTCGAAGGATGCGCGTGGGTCGCGTACTACGGCATCGAGTCGAGGCACACACTCGACGTTGTGGGCGAACACCCTCAGAGGCAGATTTTCTAGCAGGTCTGCCAATGCCCCAAGGTTGCCGTCGAGGTCGGAGCACAGCAACTCTAGGCCGACTTCGGAGTTGCGTTGCTTGACAGCGAGGATACAATCACGGTAGTGGCTGGCTCCTCCGTCTGGCAGATCATCGCGGTTGACAACCGTGATGACTGCATGATTGAGCCCCATTCTTGCGACAGCCTCAGCCAACTCACTGGGCTCTTCCGGGTTCAGCGGAGGGGGCGATTTGACGGTGCCGACTGCGCAGAACCTGCAACCGCGGGTACAGACCTCGCCGGCCACCATGAATGTCGCAGTTCCCCTACTCCAGCAATCATGCACATTGGGGCATCGCGCCTCCTCGCAAACTGTGTGCAAGCCATGCTCGCGGACGTTGGATCTGGTATCGTTGTAGCGAATTTGGGCGGTACCGGTGGGCAGTGTAGTCGCGAACCACTCCGGCAACCGCTTGCGCATGGCTCGGCGACGCTCCTGAGCGCCCCCTCTGGGCACTCCTCCGCAGCCGCCGCCCAAAGCGGATTCGGCGTCGATGGTCGGCAGGTGCGTTGCCATCGAGTCTATCGGACGAACGTGCGCCGTTAATCATTCTCCTACGGAGAATTCCTCAGAGATAGCAGATACAACGGGTAATATCGGTAGTGGTCCTCGGCAGACCATGGCCAATGGCGCGGTGCTGGTTACCGGGGGCGCCAAGCGCATAGGCAGGGCTATCTGCCTGCGTTTGGCTGCTGACGGCTATTCTCTTATCATCCACTACCGCGATTCTGCGGAAGAGGCCGCGGACCTTGTCGAGACCATCCGGTCCTCCGGTGGTAGCGCGCTCGCTATCCATGCTGACCTGTCCGATGCCACATCGGCGGCCTCACTAATTCAGCGAGCTGGCACAGACTCGCATCTATGTGGTATCGTCAACAATGCCTCGTTGTTCATACACGATGACATAGACAGCATCGACATCGAGAGCTGGGATGCTCACATGGAGGTAAACGCTAGATCGCCGATGCTACTGATTCGCGCGCTCAATCAGCAGCTCGGTGAGGAAGACAGGGCATGTGTGGTGAACATCCTCGACCAGAAGATAGCCGAGCCCAACCCCGATTATCTCTCGTACACAGCCTCGCGCTATGCCATGCTCGGTCTGACCGACGCATTGGCCCGTGGCCTCGCCCCTCGTATCCGGGTCAATGCCATAGCACCCGGGCACACCCTGCCAAGCGACGAGCAGAGCGATGTCGGATTCGCCAGAGCGCAGTCCGAGACGCCCCTCGGACGCGGACCTTCTCCCGAGGACGTCGCAGACGCAGTCTCCTATCTGATGGGCGCAGAGGCCGTCACGGGTCAGGTGTTGTTTGTAGATTCAGGGGAGAGATTCCTGTCCCGAGCCAGAGACGTTTTGTTTGAAACGGAGTGATAGTATGACTAGCCACAGCGAAGCGCTGATTCGAATGCTCAAGTCTGGCAAGGCGGCCTCCTCGCTGTTCATGGAAGGTGTCGTCAGGGAGGTCGACGTCGGAATCCACCTTCATGAGATTGGCTCACCACAGCGAATAATATTCGATATTCATGTTATTTTGGAGGATGCAGAAACTGGAGCCGACTCGATAGACGAGGTACTCGATTACGAGTACCTAATCGCTGCTCTTGACCGGGTATTGGAAATGGAAAGGCCGGCCTTGCTCGAGACTATCTCTACTAGAATCCTCGATGAGGTCATGGCCCCTGTTGAGGTCGCTGCGGCCTCGGTAAGTGCAACCAAGCTGGATGTCCTAGGAGATAATGGCAGACTGGGCTGCACTATATCCCGCGTCAAGTGATTGGTGCAGAGGGCAGGATTTGAACCTGCGAAGCACTAAGCACCGGAGCTTAAGTCCGGCCCCTTTGACCAACTCGGGTACCTCTGCAACCTCTCAACGGGGCCATCCTCACTTGAACCGAGCGCATGCAACTGTATCACAACCGACTCATCTCGTACCCTTGGGGTACGAACGCTTTAACACCACTTTGATGGCGGAAATAGCGTGCAAGCGAGTAGCAGGCCGAATAGCGGATGCGGCCAGATTAGGCTTGCCCTTGTCCTAACCTTGATTATCCTAGCCCCTGTTTATCTCTCAATGGCCCCCTCTCCAGAATTGCGAACCACCGAGCCTATGTCGGCCGACGATGACATAGAATTGAAACTCTACACTCTGTATATTTCCTCTCAAAACACTTCGGCCGGTGGCGACGGCTATATCACCACGGAGGTGCCCGATTCTGGAGGTCAGGACAGTTCCAGCGCCTTGGACAACGAGGTCGAGTTTCGCTCCAGTGATATGCTGTCATCGCTGATAGTGCATGGCAGGTCTCAGCACGGCAGTTCAGGGTCCTATTATCTCCCTCTTGACCTGTTCCTCAGGGCAACAGGGCCAAGCGGGTCCACTGTGGAGTGGTCGATTACTTTCAAGGCAGGAGGTTCTCAGATTGGCACGGCCTCTTGGGATACCGACGCCTGCACAACGAGCTTCACTAACAGCTGCAGTTTCGATCACGAAGAGTTCGAGATCGACCTCGGCGAGGATCAGTCATTCACAGTCTCAAAAGACGAGAGGTTCGAGATATCCGTCAGTGCCGAAATGTCGGGTTGCGACGGCGGGTCGTTTCCAGGAGGTTCTAGTTGTGAGGCCGAGGTGGCATGGAACGAGATCGATGATGAGAATAACAGGTTCTCACAACTCGAGGTCGAGGCCAATGCGTTATCCAACAGCCTCGTAGTGCTTCAGCGCGAGGGTGCCGAACTTGCAGAGGGTCCCGAACTCGACTGGTACCCTAACGACATCCTTTCAGAGCGTGCCATGCAGTTCACCTTCGATGTCAAGAGCTCCTTCGGACGCTACGACATCGAGGCTACGCGTCTAATCATGAGGGATTCCAACGGAATCTATCGCATCGACCACATCATCAACGAGGACGATGAAGACATCGAGGACACCAGTCAAGGCATCTTCGGCGAGTACCTCTGGACATACCCCAGCGGCCTGCCTGCGGGCGAGTACTCCGTTGAATTAGAGATTACTGATATCCAAGGCAACGCCTTCCTGATTGAGCACGAACCCGTCGAGATGCACCAGTGGGGAGTCTCAATCAACCATCGGTTGAACAAGCTGACCGAGTACATCGCCCCGGGCGAAACCACTGCCATTCCGTTGCAGTTGGTTCACAAGGGCGACTCCACCAAGTCGATGGAGATTGAGTTGGAGGTGTTGACGAATTTAGGCAGTTCGTGGGTTCTCGAGTTCGATTCACCCGGGGGTTACACCCTCAATGCAGGAGGAGATATTCTCAACCCAATTCTCACTCTCACTGCCCCTGATGATCTGACAGGGACGCCTGAGGGCATTGAGATTAGGGCTGTCGCTGAGGCTGAGGTTGACAGCGTGTTGCAGGTGGTCGATCAAGACATCCTACAGCTCGACCTTGAGAAGATCGATGTGTATCAACCTCCAGAGGTCTCAATCTGGAATGAGGAGCACGACGTGCAGATGGCGAACTCTACTCGTCCAGACGACTTCGATCAGACGGTCCCAAGGTACGCCGAGTACGAGGAGTTCACCCCCTTCCTCCTCGAGATATTCAATACCGGCTTTGATGCTGACACCTTCCGAGTCGACGTTCTGCAGAGGGCCAAGTCAATCATCCAGATATACGACAACGACACTGGCGGGAGGATACTTGAGGACGAGGGAGACGGAACCTTCCACACCGCTCTGCTGGAGCGCCACTCGACGCAGGTGTTACTGTTCAATGTCAAGCCATCCACAGACCGTGACGACCCTGACATTGGCGAGATAGAGGTCGAGGTCATCAGCAACGGCAACTCGTCTCTGCGAACGACTGTGATCTTCACCATTCAGCGAACTTTCGGAATTAACGCCGAGGTCTCACAGGACTGCGACGGCTCTCCACTCGGGCATATTCAGGTTTCCCTGTGTTCGCCCTCCTCGGGGAACGCAGTGGTCGATCTCAGAGTGAGGATTACCAACAGTATGACTAGTGGCGAGTCTGCCAGTTGGTGGAGGATACAGAACCCAGCATCCCTAGAAGAGAACACCGACCGGGATCCCGCTTATGGGCAATGGCAGTTCATGATACTGGACGAAGACGGCGACGCCGTTCCGAGGGTGTCCCTCGGTCCCGGCGATTTCACCGAAGTTTTTGTCACTGTAACTCTGACCAGTCAGGTAATCGCCGGCAACCACACCGTCTATCTTCGTATCATCGAGGACATCGATGACGACGACCCGAGGTACTTCGATCTCCCGATAGTGTTCGAGATCGAGGCCGGAGATCCCGAACTCCAAATAGTGCAGGTTTCTCCTAACTACGAGTTGTTGCCCGGAGAAGCCTACTCCATTCAACTCAAGGTCAAGAACAACGGAAACGGTCCTCTGACCATACTGCTAGATGCCGAGGTCGAGGTGTCTGGCTGGAGCGTCGACATCGAAGGGCCCTCGGGCTCCCCTCTGATAGAGCTCGAGGCCTTTGAGGAGGCGACATTCAACCTCGAGGTCATTGTTCCCGAGTCGGCCAACAATGGCCAACAGGTCCCCGTCCAAATCACCGCCACCCCGTTCGACACCGAGCAGAGCTGGCCGGAGGAGTACACCGCCACTACTACAGTGACTTTGACAGTCGGAATCTCCTCTCTGCTGGATATTCTTGTCAACGAGATAACCCATCCGCGACTCTCGACCATGGTCATTGGCCTAGTCTCCATACTACTCCTATTCGCAGGTGTCCAAAGCAGAATGAACCGTCGCAGGTGGACAGCCCACCTCGCTTACCTCGAATCCCTAGGAGGAGGAGATGAGGACGAAGAAACCGAGGGCGAAGACTCGGATTTACCCTCTCCTGTAACCTCTATCGAGGAAGAGGATTCGGATGATTATGAGGCTGACGAGATTGAACTCGTCTGAGTATGTCTGAATCGATGTCCGAACGGCGCTCCATTCGTCTTAAGACCCGTACATTCTGCCGTAGGCAGCAGAAGGTTCCAGTATGCACGCGGTTTCTGCTATGACAGTACGCTCTGAGATGTCGCGCAAGCGTCGCTCGGCGCTGACGTTCAGCGCCTTGCTGCTGCTTTCGTCTTACGCCACCCTCGAGTTCGGTGCATGGGAGGCACTAGCCTCCACCGATGCCGATGGGGACGGCCTTACCTACGGACTCGAGTTTTACATCAACACCCAACCTCAAGATTGGGATTCTGACAACGATGGGCTGCCCGATGGATGGGAGTGGCAGTACGGTTTGAACCCGCTTTCATCTATGGGGGAGAACGGCTCCACCGGGGATCCTGATGGCGATGCCTTCACCAATCTCAATGAGTACCAGTACGGAATCCCAGCAGGATGGGACTTGTCCTCGACTCCCTCAGAGCTGGATAATGGAGTGTGGTGGAACGGTACCGTGCCCACAAGGAATTGGGACGAGGAGAGCGCCATGCAGATTATCCAAGGAACCGGTTCAGATGGAGCGGACGAGGACCCGATGGGCAATATCTGTAATGACGGGATGGACAACGATAAGGACGGATTGGTTGACACCTTCGACAACGATGGCGACGGCGACGCGGACTGCAGCAGTGACGATGACGATGGTGACGGTCTCATTGACGAGGATCCGGATGGTTGGGACACTGACGGCGACGGTATGCCTGACGGATGGGAGGTTGCCAACAACCTCGACCCAACCTCAAACTCCAACATGGACGGCGCAAATGGTGATCCCGACGGAGATGGCCTTGGTAATCTGTGGGAGTACGTCAATCCTACTTGGGGGACTCGTAACGGCTCTACCTACCCGCCGACTCAGTACTTCAGGCCAGGACCATTCAACATGACCGCGACGGAATCTCCGTGTAATCCAATCCTTGGTCTCGGGCCAGGCGGCTGCGTCATTTTCACCGCCGAGGTTGACAGCATCACCCAGACCGACCCCAACAACAACGACACTGACGGAGACGGTCTGAACGACTCGTACGAGGCCTTCATACTGCTGACTGACCCGACCGCCGTCGACACCGACGGCGACGGCATCTCGGACGGCGTCGAGGTCAACGGCGCGTACGGTGACCCGCCCCAAGCCACCGATCCAAGAAATAACAACACAGATGGCGACCAGTTCGACGACGGCGAGGAGGACGTCAACGGCAATGGAGTGGTTGACCCCGGAGAGACCGATCCGACAAGAGTCGAGGACGCCGGCGACATAGACAACGACGGAATAGACAACTGGGAGGAGAATATGACCTGCACACTGTGGAATGTCTCCGACACCGATCGAGGAGGAGTCAGTGATGGCGACGAGCGTTCTATGGGACATTTTAGCGACCCCTGCGTCTCTACCGAACAGATAGTCAAGCAGATTACCACATGGGATTCAACGAACTCGGTCCTCACTCTGAATTCAACCACAGGATTGGACCCCAGCCCCGTCGATTGGAGACAGCAAGGCGCTGCCATGGCCTACTACGTCTCCTTGAACGGCAGCCTTACCGGCTTCAGGTACGAATCTATCATATTCGACTCCTTACGCAATGTCGACACCGACAAACCGAGTGATGCAACGACCGTGGTATTCCTCAACTTCTCGTGGTGTTGGAACGCCACTGTGGGCGCGATAAACGAGCCGCACTGCGACGACGACTACTACGACACCGACGGCGACGGCCTCGCGGACTGGGAGGAGGGACTCGGGACCTGGGGATACCTGTCGCTGCCCAACATGTCCGACACTGACGGGGACGGAGTCGATGACCTCAATGAGATACTCAACAATACCGATCCAAGCAATCCCTGTCAGAATCTCCTAGATACTGATGAGGACGGTCTCAACAATTACTTCGAGAACACCACTGGATGCTCATTAATCTGGGGTGTTGGTGGCAACGGCACCTTCGACACCTACTACACCATGTGGAACGTCTCTGATACAGACAACGGTGGAGTAATGGATGGTCAGGAGTATCTCGATGGGACTAATCCTCAGAACAACTCTGCCGATGATCTGAATCCAATTGATACTGACGGCGATGGCATTCCCGACACGATAGAGCAGCAGATTGGCACAGACTGGAGGGATCCTGACACCGATGGCGGTGGCGTACCGGATGGACAGGAGTGCGCACCTGAGTACTGGGATCTCGGCTGTATCGACGCCGAGGGTAACCCGTGGGACCCCACAGACGACATCGATGACAACATGCTCTACTTCGTCGCCGAGAACACATCTACCGGTGTCGACCCGACTCAGAAGCACTACTGGAGGTGGCACACCTATGACTACTACACCGGCGTGTCTTGGGGTGTCAACACCACTCTAGTTGGGTACACTCAGATGTTCCCTGAGTGGTCAACTACCCAAGGCCTGTCCGACCCAATCTTTTGGAACACCTCGGAGGTTCTAGGGTGGACACTCCAGTATAACGAGGACGGCGTGATGGGCCCGGGCGACGAGCTGATAGCGCCCTACAACGCCGCCAACTTCACCGGTTGGCTAGACAACAACGCTGGCCTCAACTTCTCGAACTTCACTCGAGACATACTGATTGACCAATCCACCGTCGACACGCTGTTCGTAACCGCGCCGCAGGTCTTCTTCGGACCGCAAATCATAGCCAACACCACCTCGTTCTCGGGCAGTAGTTACGCCTACGATCTCTCTGATAATTTCCTTGACAAACACAGCTCTTACGTGGATGCCGTCACTAATACCGTGATTAATGAGTCCGGGGCTTTCACTGCTTGGGAAAAGGTGCTGGCGATTCAGGACTACCTAATCAACGGCAACTCCACCACCAGTTTCACTTTGAACTACGACGGCTCAGGGAGGGTGAACGGACTAGATGAAGACAGTGATATCGCCCACTGGATAATCAACACGACACAGGAGGGCAGTTGTGACGAGTTCACCACTGTGTTCTCGGTGATGCTGAGGCTTGCAGGAATCCCAACTAGGAAGGTCACCGGATTCGCTGGTGGAACTTGGACGGGCAAGTCGTTCGAGGTCTATGGGAAGGACTTCACCAGATGGGTCGAGGTCCATATCGAGACCAACCAGAACCAGGGCGGCCTCGACATGGGCTGGATTCCGTTCGAGGCCTGCCCGCCGATGGCCGAGCTTGAGGTCGTAGACGTCGAGTGGGGTCCGACGTGGGTTGAAAGGAACCTGTCGACTGGTGATCTTTGGCTCAATGGGACGCTCCAGTTCGCCGAGAATGGTACCGCAGCGGATAACATCACGATGTGCCTTTACCTAGTCAGATCCAACGACACCGGGGACGTTCCGGGGAGCGCCTCGCTCCCCGAGCACCTGATCGACAACGGGACCACCGATGCG
>PSPX01000015.1 GCA_004195715.1 Methanobacteriota archaeon
TCAGCACTGGTGGCGATGATTCGAGTGTTGATTACCCCGTATGCCTGCTCGAGGCTTCGTCCCAGCGGCATCTCGCCGTCCTCGAATTGAGGGGAGAGGATGCGGGTCCAGCGGAGCTCGACCCTGCCGTTCTCATCATCTGTGTTCGGAGTCGATTCGAACCAAGTGATGTGAATCGAGCCATCGTTGTCGAAGTCGACTCTGGGGTTGGAGCCCCATGTCATATCGGAGCCGATGACAGCCGAGTCGGTCACCACAGCCACTTGGCTCATGTCGAGTCCGTCGGCCTCACCGTCGAGCATGCCGACTCGATCGAGGTCAATCTGCATGTAATGCAGCTGCGAGGGGCCGGTCTTGCTCGGTATGGTCGACCGACCGTCTACCCAGACGACGTGGATGTTGCCGTTGTCATCGACGTTGACGTCAGGGTTGGAGCTCCAGCCGTGACCGTTGGTCAAACGAGTGTCATTGACCAGCACGAAGTGGCCGACTGTTCCCCATCCGCTGCCATCCTCCTGCCAGACATAGTCCAGTGACGGACCTATGTCCTCCACGTATTGCCCGGTGTCGGGGTCGATTGAAGTGGCAGGGTCGCCGGGGCGCCAAGTGGAGCGGGGGTTGTTGAGTAGCGAGTACGGGGCCAGCACGGTGAGGAATGTCTCCGTCGCGCCCGCGCTGGTGGTCAACTGGATTATCGACTGGATAAGCGCCTCCACCTCCTCGGTGTAGTTCGCCATTGGGATGATGACGTTGTCGACCCAAACGGCGTCGTGGTTGCTACTTGTGGAGGCGTCCTTTGCGTACTTCCAGGTGAAGATGTGCTGGCCGAGCGTGACGGGGGTGGAGTAGTTGCCTACCTGGACACCGGACCAAGAGGCCAACAGGACGCCGTCGACGTAGAAGTGCAGGAAGTCGTAGCCGTTCTCGGTCGAGATGTTGTACAGGAACGAAACAGTGCCGTTTGCGGTGGTGCCTTCGAACTCGAGCACCGATTCCTGGTTATCGGATATGTCGCCTGACATGGCGGACCAGCACCCCTCCAAGCTATGCCAACCCGGATGGTACACCGTGGTGGAACCGTTGTGCGCGGTTACCGAGGTCCCGCCGTCACCGTAAGTGTCATTGAGGAAGATCGTGTAGTTGCCCGCAACGGTGTAGTTGACGAGCACGTCATCGTACCAGTTCCATATATCGCTCGAGTTGAACGAGTCCACCGTCCCGTTGGGCAGGATGACGTCCATGCTGAATTCCGAAGCCCAGTTGTCCGCAGTGACACTCAGGTCGACAGTCGTGTTCGCGGGGTGGGTGTAATTGCAGGACAACGAGGTAAACGACGGGTTGCCAACCGCGCCGCCGATGGCACACAGGACGTTGTTGTACACCGTAGAGACGGATGGGGCGGTGTCAGGCACAACGTTCCATTCCTCGGCGCCCGACGTCCTCCAGCCGTTGGTGAAGAACGTTCCAGCCTCAAAGGTGCCCAGGTAGTTTGACATCTCGTCAGAAGGATAGAGGAAGACGGCTCCTCCAGCATCGGTGCTGTTGACCGACGAGCCGTCGCAGTCCCTGTCCGAGAGGCTGGTGTTGTTGCCTATGCACTGCACGAGGTCCAGCATGTGCGAGCGCACGGCCTCGCTGCCGCCGATGTCGTTGTGGGGGCCTCCGACTGCCGGCCACCACCACGTCGACCCAGAGAGAGCCACCGGTATGATGCCGGCGTTTACGCAGGCCTCGTGTGCCTCGGCGATGCTCTGGTAGTCATCTGGTTCCTGAACCTGCAGGTTGGCACCGCTGCCAGAGCCGCCGTACGGGCCCTCATCTGAGACCGGAATGATGAGCTTGGTCGCATTGGGGTTCCAATTGTGGTCGGCCGCGGTGGCGGGGTTGCCCGGCGTCATAGCGGAGTTGTCTCGCCAAGACAGGCAGGCCCATGTCGAGGCTGGGCCCCACATCTCGCTGTTGTAGCCCCAATCCGTTGGAATAGACAGGGACGAGTTGTTGTACATTACAGCATCCAGGGTTCGAATTCCCCCAGTCATGTCAGACGTGTTCTGTCCGAGATGGGTGGCTCTGGGCCCCTCGGTGCCGTTGCCGCCCATTTCGTAGCCGTCTTCGCAGTTCTTGTGTGAAGCGGCGTAGGACATCTGCCCGCTGAGAGCGTAAAGGGTCTCGAGAACTGTGATGCTGGCCTGCTCGAGCATCGGCTTGATCCCCGTGAAGGTCAGGCCGCTGGTCAGGTTGCCGCCGTAGAACACGGCGCACATGTCCTCCCACTCGGAGGTCATGGAACCTGAGGAGTCGATCAGCCCGACGTACTCGATGAGGCTGCCCCGAGTGTCCTCCCAGACGATGATGACGGTGTTGTTGGCTCCCATCGATACGGCCGGGTTGCCCTTCCAGCCGAGTGCCGGCGTGATGATTGAGTTGTTGATCTGGATTTCGAAGGTGCCGTTGATGTCGTACGTCAGCATGGTGTAGTAAATCAGTGGTGTTCCGAAGTACAGCATCTGCGGGTCGTAGGTGTCGACCCAGACCACGTGCGCTCCGTCGTAGGAGTCGATGGCGATGTCGGGATCGTCGCGGACCCCTGTGCCGTCTGCGACGGTGTGTGAGACCAGTGTCATGTTGGTGATGTCGCCGGCATCCCCGTCGAGGTCGTCCAGTGACGGGTCGAGCAGGACGTAGAGTATCTCGAGGTCGGTTATCGCCCAGACGATGTGGACCCGGTTGTTCGAGTCGACCACCAGAGACGGACTGGATATCGCAGACGAGTTGTTGTAACCAATCAGAGTGTTGGATATCAGCACGGTGTCTACGCCGTTGGTCTGTATGAGAGCGTACTGCAGCAGAGGCTGAGAGCCGTTCTCAATCCACACCAAGTGGACCCTGCTGAGATCGTCCATAACGCCGGTGACCTCGGTCGGGTTCGATGTGTTGAGGTTGGACATTATGGTCTGCGTAGAGGTATCGTTGAGCGTGTTGTTGGCGGTGTCATGGCGACTCTCGACTGGTTCGAGAAACGAGAGATCGGTCGACATCGAGGGTGCGAACAGGGAGGCTATCATCACGAATGCTAGGAACAGCGTAAGCTGCTTCTTCTGTGTTTTCTCATATCTAACGTGCCTAGTCGGCCGGTTGTATCTGTCTTGGGCGGGCTGTCGAACCATGCTTGGCCAAAGACAGGGGACCTCATAGTAGGGTCGCCGGACAGGTCCGACAGAGTATGATTTCAGCGTTTTTTTCAGGACTGCAAAGCCGCGATGCGGTCCTCATGGATTCGCTCCCATGAGAAGTGTCCCGCCTCTGTGGGAATACGCCCGAAGTGACCGCCTGAGGCTGTAGCGAGGTAAATTGGCCGCTTCAGGTTAAGGTCTCTAATCATCGCAGCTGGCCTCCAGTCGAAGACATTCAAGATTTTGTTGGACAGTTCTGGATCGGAGATGGTGCCGGTTCCGAAGGTGTTGGCGCGCAGTCCGATTGGTTGGGCCCTTCCGATTGCGTAGGAGACTTGAATCTCGCATCGGTCCGCTAGACCCGCTGCGACCACGTGTTTAGCAGCCCAACGTGCGTGGTAGGCTGCAGAGCGGTCTACCTTCGAGGGATCTTTTCCGCTGAATGCCCCTCCTCCATGCGCCCTTCCGCCGTATGTATCCACGATGATTTTGCGACCGGTGAGCCCGGCGTCGGAATACGGGCCTCCTGGGTCGGGGAAGGAGCCGGTGCCGTTGACGATGAGATCTTTACGATTGAAATCCACCAACCAACGCTTCGGGATGGCGTGCTTGACCACCTCTTCCCAAACAGTCTGATGAATGAACTCCCTCTGGGCGTCCCCGTCAAAGGCTAGGCCCCCGGCATCCCTTGCGTGCTGCACTGCAATCACGATGTTGCTGACATACGGCGGGATGAGGTCTTCTGAGTCATCCATGAGCACTGAAACCTGGCTCTTGCCGTCCGGGCGCATCCATGGAATCTCTCCCGACTTCTGGATCATATCCAAGCGGCGTGTGAGCCTCTGAGAGAGGGCGGCAGGGATTGGGAAGTAACGCCCAGTCAGTTCTGGTGTATCCTCAGTTTCGTTGCAGGCGTATCCGAACATCATTCCCTGATCTCCGGCCCCTTGAGAGTCAATGTCACCATCCACCCCCTGGCTAATGTACTCTGATTGGGTGGTGATGTACGTGTGAACTTTGCAACGCTGGTCGGAGGTGGCGTCCATGCCAATGGAGTGATCAGTGTATCCAATGGAGGCTGCAGTCTCACGGGCGATGGTTTCGTAGTTCGGTGGTTCTCCATTCAGGCTGACCTCTCCTGCCAGTACGATAATTGCCTTGCTTCCTGTGGTTTTGACGAGGGTCTCGACGGCGACTCGGGAGTCTGGATCGATTTCCAAACAGGCGTCGACAATAGCATCCGAGATGGAGTCACATAGCTTGTCAGGATGACCGGAGGTTACTGATTCAGATGTATACAAAGGTAGCAACCACTCCGGCATAGCCCCATCTGGGTTGGCCTCCCTTGATGAGTCTTCGCGAATTAGCAAGTCCAGAAACAGATGAGTTCATTTCCGTTCACTGATTCCTAGCAGGCTTGAATTAGTCTGACTGGGTGGGTATTTTGTGGATTCCGGCGATAACGGGAGAATCGTGGACAAGCTGTTGGCCAATGGCACTTTCATCGGAGGGCCACCTGATCTGTTCGACATCGCCGGCGATTGCCAGTTGGGCATACTCAAACACTTCGGCATGAGTTCAGAATCAAAAGTCCTCGATATCGGCTGCGGTTGCCTCAGAGGAGGCAGGAAGGTGATACCGGAACTGAATGCTGAGTGTTATTTCGGTATTGAGCCAAACAAGGAGGTGCTCGAGGCAGGGTTGGAGGTGTGCATCGATTCGTCCGTTGTCTCAGAGAAAATGCCGAGTTTTGACAACAATGCTAATTTCGATTTCGGAGTATTCGAATCCAAGTTTGACTTCGTCATGGCTCGTTCGATTTGGACCCATGCATCAAAGAACAATATCGCCAAGATGTTGGATGAATTCATCGAATGGAGAGAACCTGGAGCAAAGTTTGTTACATCGTACCACAGAGCTAGGATTCCGATATTCGGGGAATATCACGGAACCTCCTGGGTCGGCAAGAGTCATGAGTCTGACGAGGGCGGCGTGGTCAGACACAGCCTACGTCGAATCAAGGGGATGTGTGCCGAACGAGGACTCACCGTACGCGAATTTGTGGACGAGCGTTTCGACTTCGGAACCCAGATATGGCTAATTGTGGAGTAAGGTGTATGAGTAGTGTGGAGGCGGATATTATCTGGGCCGGACCTAGGGAGCACGCCGAGGCCCTGCTGGCTGCCATATCGCCTGATGACCCGGAATCCTTCGAAGCGGAGATTGTCGAAATCGGCGAAGATGCGGAGTTGCGCATTAGCGTGATTGGAGAGCATCTCAAAACAGTGCGTTCTACGGTAGATGATCTTCTGGCTTGTCTTGCTGCAGCCGAGTCCAGCCTCGATGTCAACGACTGATTTTGAGTGCTTTCGCAGCGCTCCTGCCAGTATCAACTGCGGCGTCACTCAGGTGATACTCCGAGATGACGTGGCAGCCGGCCATGGCGATTCTGGAGTCAATGAAGGCCGAGCCGTCGACTCGTTCACCACGAGAGCATGGGTGGAGCATGATAGAGGTTGTCGAACGGCGTGCTGCGGCCATGTTTCTCCATCCGGAGCAGCGTGAGTCAAGGAATTTCTTGATGCCTTGAAGGGCCTCTGAGCCGTCTCCTGTCAGATTGACTGCATGCAGAATGGTACAAGCGCTTGAATCGGCTCCCTCCGGAATTCTGTCCTCAGCAGTAACATCGACCGCGATGATACCGCTTTTCGCATCAAACAGTCCTGAGTACGGCCTCATCGGCTTGCCTTCCAAGGCGACATCCAGCGCGGCGGACCTTTGCTCGGTGCAGCGTCTCAACTCCGATGCATCCAGACCGGCGCTCTCCAGTAGACGGGCACTCTCAGAAGGTGGGACCGCTAGAACTGCCTCGTCGCACTCGATGTCGTTGCCCGAGACGCGTACCGATGCAAGCCTGCCATCTGGCCCGAGAACGAGTGCCTCGGCGAGGCTGCCGACATCGAACATCACATCCAACTGGTTGGCAGACACAATCAGACGCCCCACCAGACTCGACCACCCGCCTCTCGGTATCACGAATTCTGGTATCTTAACCCCCTCAGCGTCCATCGACATCGACGCTAGGACAGCCAGTGCTTGACCCGCATCGGCATTAATCGCCAGCATCTCTCTGTGGTTCCACCTCGAGCCCAGAACCCTCGGGGCTCGCAACTTCCTGAGCAACTGGTTCAATGGCCCTTTGCGCCGCATCAGGTGTAGTCCGGGGTCAAGCAGCCAGTTGCTCGAATCGCGCATCCTAACGCGGCCGCCGAGGGTGTCCTTCGACTCGATCAGTAGGACGGTGGAACCGTCAGCAGCGAGCTGCACAGCCGCCGCTAGACCTGCGACTCCTCCTCCGATGACGATGCTGCGCATCCTTGAACCACGACGGGGATGGTCAAATGTCGTTTCGGACCATTCAAGGCGGGGCTGCCGCACGTCGTGGCGTGGCCAGACTGCCTCACGACCGCTCCGATCTGTTGTGGTCTGGCGGCGAGCCCACGGCTCTGTTCCTAGATTCCATCGATAGGTGGGTCGACGCGATGGTAGCCGACGAGCACGGAGGAGGAGCTGGTCCTGACCGGTTCGTCGAGGCGAGTATCACTGCGAAGGCCGAGGGACTCCTATGTGGGAGACCTATCGCCGACAGACTGCTGGAAAGGCACTTCCCTGAATGCTCAGCTAGGTGGGGTCCCAACGAAGGAGGCTCTGTTAGAGAGGGTGATACGGTGGTCGTTCTATACGGACCGGCAGGTGACATTCTGAGGCTCGAAAGAGTCCTGCTAAATCTACTCGGCAGATTGTCGGGGATAGCCACAAACACTTCCAAGTGGGCTGCGGCTGCACATCCTATCCTAGTCGCAGCGACCCGCAAGACCGAGTGGGGTGTGCTAGACAAGTGGGCGGTTCTCAGCGGTGGTGGGTTGACTCACAGGCTTGACCGCGGTGATGCATTGATGCTCAAGGAGAACGATCTCACTGCGATGATCGGGGGTGACGAGGGTGACCTTGGTGCCATCCAGCGCGTAGTCTCATCAATCGATATGGACGAACATGCGGGCTTCACCGTCGTCGAGGTGCAGAGCGTCGAGCAGACAGTCGCAGCAGCAGCGGCATGGGACTCCTTGCAAAACACTCGTGGCGGTGATGAAAAGCTAGTGCTTCTGCTTGACAATATGGGTGCGACAGGAGCCGGTGAGGCCCAGCGCGCCCTTTCCAAGGCGGGTCTGCGCCGGTGTTGCATTCTAGAGGGGTCCGGCGGGGTCTTCCTTGAATCCCTAGGCGACTGGACCGAAAGCGGGGTTGATCTTGTCTCATCGAGTGCCCTCAACCGGGGCGTCGCCCCACTTGACATGTCGATGTTGATAGAGGGGGGTGAGTGATGGGAGAAATCCCTGACAGTCACCCTAGGCGGGCTTCTCTGCTGGCTCGTCAGAGTTTGGTTGATGCATCCTCCGAGGGTCTGCTGGCAGACTCGGCGATGATAGCCCACGGTAGGGGTGAGGCCTTCGACTACCTGCTCGGTGAGACTACCTCTGACTCAGCCATGGATGCCATCCGGGAAGTCGCAGCCAGACTACTGGCTGCTGAGCGCCCGGTCATCTCGGTAAACGGAAACACAGTGGTGCTGGCAGGAGAGGAGTTGATTCGAGTCGCTGCAGTCGTGGGATGCCCCATCGAGGTTAACCTGTACTACCGTACACCTGAGAGAGTGTCGGGGCTTCTCGACAGGTTGTCGGAGCAGCGCGACGTGGTGGCCGCCGAAGCATCGCCCAGGGGCTGGGAGGGGGATTGGCAGGAAGCAGTGGACTCGGTCGTCCTGTTGGGTGACGTGGCCATGCACAGCATACCCGGCCTCGATGGTCCTCGCGCCAAGTGCTGTCAAGAAGGTATAGGACAGGCCGACGCCGTCCTAGTCCCACTCGAAGATGGGGACAGGTGCGAAGCGTTGATTGCCGCTGGCAAACAGGTTCTAGTAGTCGATCTCAATCCACTCTCACGCACATCGATGATGGCGACAGTGACCATAGTTGACGAGGTATCCAGAGCCTCCTCAAAACTCCTCGGTGTGGTTGTTTCAGGAGACTGTGTGCCGAGTCAGTGGAACAATGTAGCTGCTCTTAACGCAGCTCTTGGTATCATCTCAGATACATCTGTCGGAGCATAATCAGGCGGATGAGTATTGCTCCTGCAGCAGTTCGCTGCAGCGGTCGGCGATGGCTTGGCCGACTTCGCTGGTACTGGCTGTCCCTCCGAGGTCGTAGGTAACTGCACCGCCTTCTGAAAGATGGGATGAGACTGCAGAATCTAGGATGTTGGCGCACATCAGGGCGTCAGGGTCGTCGTGGCGCGCGCCAAGGTTGTCGAACATCAGTTGGACTGATGAAATTGCTGCAATCGGGTTGACCTTACCCTGTCCGGCGTGCTTTGGCGAGGAGCCGTGAACCGGCTCAAATAGCATGTGCTTGTCTCCTATGTTGGCGCTCGCTGCCATGCCCATGCCGCCCTGTAACACGGAGGCCAGATCAGTGGCGATGTCACCGAACATGTTCGGTAGGACGACTACGTCCAAGTCCTCTGGATCTCGGACCAACCACATCGTGAAGGCGTCGATGAAGGCCTTTGTTGTCTCGATGTCCTCGTACTCCTCGGCAATCTCGTCGAAAATCCTCCTGAATAGCCTGCAGCCGCGCAGGACGTTGCTCTTGTCCACACAAGTGACTCGTTGAGGTGCCTGCAACTGGCTCTCCCTGCGCTTGGCCAGCTCGAAAGCGAACCTGATGACGCGTTCGCTGCCATGACGTGATATAGGACGTGGATCCCATGAGACCTCCCCCTCTAGGCCGGGAAATTCAGGCTGATCGATAGGCTCGTCCTTGGCTCCTACCGCGGCTTGAGCTGAACGTCGTAAGAGACTATGATACAGCCCCTCTGTGTTCTCCCTAATCAGCACCATGTCAACCAGATCTGGGTCCCAGATGTCGGTGTGTTCTCCGTGCACCTTGTGCTGGACTCCGTGGTAGAGTTTGACCGGCCTGATGTTAGCGTAGAGGCCTAGTCCCGAGCGCAAACCGAGGATGACCTGGCCACCGGCCATATCACCATTCGACATCGTGGCCCCAGGCCATCCAATGGCTCCGAGGAGGATTGCATCAGAGTTGTCACGGCAGTGCTCGAACGATCCTTCGGGCCACTCCTCCCCGGTCTCTAGGAAGTACTGTCCGCCACAAGGAATCTCAGTAATCTCAAAGGACATCGGACTGTGCTTCTCGAACACCTCGATGATGCGTCTGGCCTCTGCTGTGACCTCACGCCCCGTGCCGTCGCCGGGAAGGACTGTCAGACGATACCCGCTCACGGCCGTGGCACTTGCTTTTCATTCATCAACCCAACCCACACAACTCCTTTCCTGATTGAAGCGATACTTGATAGACGGTCCATGCGAACAGGTGAAGCATGGACCGTCCGCAGGACGATGGAAGTGGAAGCCCACGAATAGATGTCAGGTCATTGCCTGACTCGGTTGCGAGGCTGTGGGAGACTATGCTCAGGCTGGACCCGTCTTGGGACCTGTCCGAATGGCTGGACAAGTGCGCCACGGACGAACTCGAACTGGTCGAGGGTCATTTGGGTCGCGAGCGCCTGCGCTTGGAGCAGAGGCTACACCGCATCGAGACTCTAGTGAAGCGCCTGCGTCGCCAGCGTGAGGTCGTTGAGAGGTCAACTTGGACCGACCCGAACCAAAGGAATCTCTTCGATGTGTACGAGAAGGATGCCTCTGGCGCGGTCTCGGACGATGATGATGAGGGCATGGCTGCTGTCGATTACGGTTCACTTGGTATTGATGATGACCCCCTGCTGGCAATCGTGGCTGAACATGTCCTGAGCATCATCGAGAAGGCTTTGGAAGGAGGTTCTAATCAAGTCCACTTCGACAGTCTGGTGGATGAGTTAGATACTGTCGGCATTCGCGCTGATGAGGTAGATGAGGCAGTCGCTTGGCTGCTACAGAGAAGGGTCATCACTGAGTTGGAGCAGGACTGCTTTGGTCTCGACTTGTGATTGTAGTTGAGGCCTCCCAACGAGTGACCGTACCCTTCAAAGAAGGGTGTCCTGTCGCATGCCCCGTAGTACCATGGCGAGCGATGCATCGGGATGGTACGCACGCCTCGACCACGTGTGTTCGGACCGTAGCGAGCAGCTCTCGGTCTGGCTGGATTCGTGGGAGGAGGCAGTCACCCATGGAACGCCGATAGCTGCGACCATGCCCAACCACTGGCCCACACTCCCTGCCGGACTGCTCTCAGAGCCTGGGGCAGTCGTCGAGCACCTGCTCTCACGCTACGAGGCAGCCAACGACGGCAGGTCCCCTAGAGGTGCCTATTCCACCCCCAGTAGGCTTGTCCAAGCTGTCTTAACGGACGAATTGAAGGGTATTCGCAGCAAGATTAGCAAGAGTCCCCCAGCTACCCTTTCACTAGCAGCGATGCCTCCAGGGTTCAGGGCATATGCCGAGCGCCTCAACGAGACTGCAAGGAACGATTGCGTCGAGATCGAGGATGAGGCTTTCGAAGCAGGCGAACGAACCCGTTCAGGTATTCCCCTGCCCTTCGCGGACCCTGCCGTAGGAGGTGGCGTGGTGCCCAGTCGGGCCATCAGGATTCACGTTCTCCGGAGCGAGGGTTTCTCGCCGAGCGATATTCGCTCAGACACCCTGCGGCTGCTACGTGGCATGCAGATGGTGGATTCTTCCGAAATAGCTGTGGCTTGCACTAGGAAGAGGTTGCTTCTGACCCTAGCAAGAGTCGGTCTAGTCGATCTCGTCGGTGAAGGTGATGAGTCTAGAATTGGTCGGAGCGAGGCCGAGTTGATTCTTGAGAGTTGTATCAGGTGTGCCGACTCTCTACGCGGCGATTGGCCGTGGGCCGAGGCCCCTAGACTGTTGGTCAGTAGACCACCATGGCTGCGCATCAAGGACCGTTTTCGAGGGCATCCCGAGGGCAGTGAGCTGCGTAAGCAACTATCGGGGTCGCTGCGTGGTACGACTGAGTCTGACGGCAGCCCAAGGTTCGCAGCACTGCGTGGTAATGTGAATCTATACAGATTGTTCCTTGAGCGTTCCATGAAATTGGTCCAAGAAGGAGGTAGAATCCGCATGATTGTTCCTGACGCCCTTCTGCGCGAGAAGAGCAGTGTGGCTCTGCGCAAACTAATGGTGGAGAGTAATCAATGGGTGTCATCGTGGTCGTTCCCAGAGCCCCAGAGAGTATTCCCGGGCGCGTCCCAAGGAATCCTAGTTATCGGACTGACCGTTGGTGGCAGTACCGAGATGATGACTAGTTTCGGCCCGCTTGAGATCCAGGATCTATCAACCAGCACAGGCTTGGACAGCAAGACCCCTTTCCTCGAGATGGAGCGCGGCCCGTGGTCCGTCTGGACTGATATGACTTGGGCCGTTCCTAGGATGCCACGCGATAGTTACACGAGAAACGCCGTGCTCAGGGCGATAGGCGAACTCGCTGACCAGCCTCGCTTGGGTGAGGAGGGTAACTGGCTCAATCCAACCGACGAGCCGATTCGTGTCAGGGTCGGTGAGATTGACCAGACCAATTGGTCGGCTGACATCAGCAACTGGGGTCCCGATGCGCAAGGCGTCCCATTCATCAGAGGTGCTCATTTTTGTCTTGAAGGTGATGAAGTCAGAATCAATCACCCTGCCTACGACATTGGAATCGAAGAGGGGTCCATCGAGCGTTCTCAGGCACTGTGGAAGGGTCCCATCGAGCCGCGAGGCATTTCCAGAGTGGCCTGCCAGGCTATCGTCAACACCCAGAAGGAGCGGCGTCTGCGCTGGGTGGTCGTCGCGCCGGACTGCGTTCTGGGTAACTCAGTGAACTTCTTACAGCTTCCCAACGCCGTCCTCGACAGTCTCGCTGTGGAGCATGGCAGCGTCGTCGAGGGGCTGCTCTTCGTAGCCGCCCAGCTCAACTCGGAGGCCCTAGATCTGTGGTCGAAGGCGTGGGCGGCAAACAACAATGTGAACAACTACGAGCTCGAGAGTCTGCCGTTGCCACTGCCCTCCACCGAGGGAGCCTTAAATTACGCTTTGAGGCAGTAAAGTGGAAGATAGACGTTAAATTGTCGGAATTAATTTTCCGTATTCCGGCATCAATGGAGAAAAACACCAAACAGACTATTATCCGAAGGTGCCGTACGGTAAGCGTTCCATCGAGTAAGCGATGGTCTAAGAGGAAGAAGAAATGGGTATACATCCGAAAATAGGGATCACCGGGCTGCCCCGATCCGGGAAGTCCGCGGTCCTAGACAAGGTCGTTAGCATGGTCATTGCTGAGCACAAAGCTAATCCCCGCAGATCTACGTCTGGCTCGAGTGTGGTAGGGGGCATGAGGACCGAGGCGATTATCGAGAATGGTGAGAGAGTCGGATACGCATGCATCGATATCGAGACCGGAGAGAGAGGGGTGATGGCGCACCGGGAGATAGACTCACGGAATCGAATTCTAGGCTACGGCATAGACCCCAGTGAGATTGACAGGGTTGGTGTGCCGGCTATCCAGAATGCCGTAGGCAACTGCAAGATACTCGTCGTCGACGAAGTCGGCAAGTTCTCAGTCGAGAGTGAGGGTTTTGTAGACGTGGTCAGAGCGGCTCTAGAGTATGACATGCCGACGCTCCTGACGCTGCACAAGAAGAGCCGCCACCCGCTGCTGCAGGACATCAGAAGGCGGGACGACGGTAGAATTCTCGAGGTGACCCCGGTTAATCGAGCTCTGCTTCCGTACAAGATTCTCAGGCTTATCCAACAATCGCCGTGAATTGAGTGATGAAGTCAAGTTGATGCAGGGGGAGCCGGGCTCGATGCTCGATGGATTCTGCTGCGAGTCGTGTTGAGAGGGTGCTAATCGGCTTCGCCGTTCCCCTCTATCTACTGACTGCCCTGTCATTCGCCGAAGGTAGGATATCTTTGCTTTCGGACTCGGGTCCTGATGAGGACTCGTTTGGTATACTTTTTGGATCGCTTGCGATCCTTTCGACTCTGCTCTACGCCTACATCCGCAATCTCGGCTCAAAGCCGCACGGCTCCTCGCCGCTCGACAAGGTGTTCAGCCGCGAGTCAGAAGAGGAGATGCTTGCCCGACTCAGGGAGGAGCAGCGAGAAGCAGATGTCTCCAGTATGGGCTCAACTTGGGCCGAGATGGAGAAAGAGCATCTCGAACGCACTCTGGGGGAAGAGGAGTGAGTATCGAAACCTTCACTCTCCGGGTGCATCACAGAAGAGTCGAGAGCCATGAGTGAAGTACCCTCTAATCTGCATTACACCAAGACCCACGAGTGGGTGAGGATCGAAGGAAACATGTTGTTTGTTGGGATCACCGACTTCGCCCAAAAGGCGCTGACCGAAGTTGTCTGGGTCGATTTGGCCGAAGTCGGCACCACAGTGCAGGCGATAGGAGCCTGTGCCAGCGTCGAATCGGTCAAGTCGGTGAGCGAGATCAATTCTCCTGTAGGCGGTGAGATACTTGAATCGAATACTGTTCTCGAGGACAACCCTGAGATGATCAACGAGGATCCGTATGGAGACGGTTGGATTTTCAGACTCCAGCCGACTGACATCTCAGATATTGAAGGGTTGTTGGACGCTGCTGCGTACACGGCTCTAATCGGAGAATGACGATGTCTGACAGAGCGCTGTACATCTACGTGGATGGATCTTGCGAAGAGAACAGGAATGTCACCAGTAAGACTCCAGCAGGTTGGGGATTCTGCGTCATCACGGGAGACAGTGGCATCGGTAAGGGCGGTGGTGATGTCGTCTTAGAGAAGAGTGGTCCGGTCGTCACCGAGGAGTCTGAAGACAGTTTTCTGGGCGCTACAGTAGGATCCAACAACACTGCCGAACTCTCTGCGATAGCCCATGCAATGCGATGGCTTCTGACCGAAGGAGGCAGTCGTGATATAGTGCTGCGAGGAGACTCTCAATACGCTCTGAACATCGCCTCAGGAAAATGGAGAGTCAAGGCGAACAAAGAGCTCGCTGAATCGGTGCAGGCGTTGTGGTCCGAGGTCGCGTCTCTGCGCTCACTCAGTGCTGAGCACGTCCGCGCGCATCGGGGGCACCGCTGGAACGAGCGTGCGGACCATCTCGCGTTCAGGGCCATGCAGAGTGAGGATGCGTTGCCCCTGCAGTTCTGGAAACCGGGAGCTCGCTGACTACTTGGAGTCAGCCAGAGGTCCAATACTGAGTTTTACATAGATTCCATTAAGCAGCATCAGTAGTCCGATTAGCGTCACAATCAGTCCCGAAGGATCTGGTACCTGCTCCTGCAAAGGGTTGCCGAGTACCCAAGCGAGGGCAATGGTCGCCACTCCGCAGATGAGGACTTGCTTCGAGGAACCTGCTGGATCCTGCCACAAATCAAGCCATGGAATCAGTCCACGGCGTTTGAATGTCCATCGATACCAAGCCACATAGAGCAGCGCCAAGCCAGTCAGCCCTATCACCCCGAGAGAGAATGACTCTGAGTCCCATGGACCAGCAGGGGCGTAGCCCAGAGTCAATGTGTCAAGAAGCAGCAATGCTCCGACCGTTACGTGTGGCCTCCATTCCGGCGCGTCCTGCTCCGCCATGCTGCAACGAGGGAGGGCTCAGGCTTGAAATCCCCGCCGATGATGTCATCAATACCTTCTCTCAGGCAGGTTCGTACATGGGATACTCGGTAGACATCGAGAACGTGCAGGCAGCCGCACAGAGGTTGAACGGAGTGGTTAAGCGCACAGCTGTGGTATCCTCTGAGGACCTCAACCGTATCGCGGGTAGGGAAGTGCTGCTGAAGTGTGAGAACCTGCAGCATGTCGGTGCGTTCAAGTTCCGTGGTGCCAGCAACGCCGTAATACTACTCGGTGATGCTGCCGATAGTGGAGTTTGCACGCACAGCAGTGGCAACCACGCTCAAGCGCTAGCTCTGGCAGCCAAACAGCGCGGTGTGCCAGCCTACATCGTGATGCCGAAAACTGCGCCTCAAGTCAAGGTGATGGGCGTGAAAAGTCACGGTGCCGAGATTACCTTCTGCGAGCCTAACCTCGCCGCTAGAGAATCTACAGCTGCAGGGATTATGGAAAGAACTGGGGCGACTCTGATCCACCCCTATGACAACCCGGACGTCATCGCAGGGCAAGGCACAGCCTCGATGGAGTTGTTTGAGCAAGGTGGATTGTTGGGTGCTATTATCGCCCCCATAGGGGGTGGTGGGCTGATGTCCGGAACCTGTATCACCACTAGAGCGCTGTTCCCGAACACTAGGATATTCGGGGCCGAGCCAGAGGGGGCCGATGATGCGGCACGTTCGCTGGAAGCCGGTGAACTGCTGCCACAGACCGGTCCGGATACCATTTGCGACGGTCTACTGACAAGCATGGGCGAGCACACTTGGCCAATCATCAGGGATCATCTCGAGGAGATATTTACTGTCAGTGACGAGGAGGTTGTCGAGGCAATGCGATTGATTCTCAAGCACTTGGGCATGGTGGTCGAGCCCAGCGGTGCGGCCTCGCTGGCAGCGGTGCTCGGACCTAGGTTCAGGGCTCTCGATAACATAGACAGGGTCGGGGTCATTCTCTCCGGTGGCAACGTCGACCCCGGGCTCGTCGAATTCTAGAGCGACCACTAATCGAGAAGTGGAGCACGGGCCGGGATTTGCACCCGGGTCCATGGATCTGCAATCCATTGCATAGCTGCTCTGCCACCCGTGCAGCGACTCCCGACCCACGAGGGTCCCTTGAAGACTCTTTGCAGAAAGGGGGTGGTGATTTCGAGTACCCTAGAGGGTATGTTCATCTCCATTCAGCCCTCCGCTGGAGGTATGCCTGAGATTTCCTCTCGCTATGAGGGGCTTGGCGTCGGCTTCGCACCGTATCTACAGCCTCCGGGACCCGGGGTCATCCGCTGGACAGTGGGAGAGCCTGGTTTCGATACTCCCCGCCCAGTCATCAAAGCGGCGATTAAGGGACTGGAGGATGGTAATACGAAGTACACTAGAGGTGCGGGCTCGATGGAGTTGTGTCAAGCGGTGTCCGACTACCTAGCGAAGCATCACTCTGTCGAGGTCAGTGCACACGACGTTGTCATCACTCCTGGTGCCAAGCAGGCGCTTCTGTACTCGTTCCTCATCACCACAATGCCCGGTGACGAGGCTATTTTGCTGGCACCCTCCTGGGCCTCGTACGAGCCGATGCTGGAACTCATCGGGGCAGTTCCAGTGAACGTACCGGTTCGTAAGGACAATTTTCATCCCGATATCGATGCCATCAGAGCCGCGGTCACAGACAAGACTCGGATGATACTGGTCAACTCTCCATGTAACCCCACAGGAGCGGTGTTCACCCCGGAAGAGTTGCAAGCCATCGTCGACATCGCTGTAGAGTACGATCTTTGGATTGTATCTGATGAGATCTACGCTAGGCTGGTCTGGATGGACTACCCTCACGTCTCACCTTACGCGCTCCCAGGTGGCGCGGAGCGTACTCTGATTGTCAACGGCTGGTCGAAGTCGTGGGCGATGACGGGGATGAGGCTGGGCTTCTTGACTGGTCCTCCGAACGCTATGCGCGCCGCGGTGAAGAGCCAAGCCAACTCCGCCTCCCACGTCCCCACATTCATGATGCACGCAGCCGCGGTGGCTCTGGGCTGTGACGACTCGGTCGAGGAGTTCAACCGGGAGTACCTGAAACGTCGTGGGATAATGACTTCCGGACTCTCAGAGTTACCCGGACTTAGGATAGTCGAGCCCGAGGGGGCGTTCTACGTGTTCGTCGATATCACTGACACGGGTATGACCGATATCGAGTTCGCCGATGGTGCGCTGGAAGCGGGAGTACAGCTCATTCCGACTTCATTGATTACCGGTGGCGAGGGCTTCGTAAGGATCTCGTACGCCACCGACGAAGAGGCTATTCACGAGGGTCTGCGTCGGTTGCGGGCGTGGCTTGTCGATTAGTCACCTTGAAATCGGCAAATCACCGCAGCCTACGCATGAGCGGCTCCATTTCGCATGGCGGGCACGTCGTACTGGACTACACGGGCTACTCACCACCAGTCGATTTCGACGGAGAGTGGATGCTTCAAGTTCTGCGAGAATGTGTCCGTAAAGCCGGTATTCGAGAGGTCCATGCGCACGTCGCGCAGTTTGACGGTAGTGAGAGTCCTCCCGGCTTCGCGGCCATCGTCCTCATCGACGAGAGTCATGTCAGCGCACACTGCTACTCCGAGAGTGGTCTTCTGGCAATCGACATCTTCACCTGTGGCGACAGTGACCCCGGACTGTTGGCCGATGAGATTCACAGCGTCGTCGTCGACGCCATTCCCAGCCTCGTACTATCGGGTCGAGGGCGTTTAGACAGGTTCTGAGGTGAGATGTTGTCAGTACGCGATTTCATCGATAGAAACTATCGCCACTTCAATGCCGGCGCACTGGCGCAATGCTCCGATTCCCTGCGAAGTTTCCTAGATAACAGAGGTCGCCTGATGATTACTCTCGCGGGTGCCATGTCAACAGCTGAGATAGGTCGGACTCTGGCTCCGGCCATCAGGGCCCAGAGGGTACACGCAATCTGCTGCACCGGCGCAAACCTCGAGGAGGACCTGTTCAGTCTAATCGCTCGTTCGCACTACGAGAGTATTGCTGATTGGCGTGAGTTAACTGCGAGTGACGAGGTAGCGCTTCGAGAACGTGGGATGAACCGAGTCACCGACGTCGCGATACCCGAGGAGGAGGCAGTACGTCGTATCGAAGGGGTGCTGATGTCGCTATGGGAGGACGCAGAGGCGGCGGGTGACCGAAGGTTTCCGCACGAATACCTGTACGATTTGCTGTTGCACGGCGATCTGGAGTTCGATGCTGACCCTAACGAGTCGTGGTTGATGGCGGCGGCAGACGCTAACCTGCCAATCTTCACCCCAGGGTGGGAAGATTCGACGTTGGGCAACATCCTTGCCGCACGCGTTCTCGACTGTTCGCTAAAGGGTGTGAGCATAGTCAAGGGAGGCTTGGAGGCGATGCAGGCGCTGGCTGACTGGTACCGCGAGGATGACTCGCCGACCGGTCTCCTACAGGTCGGCGGGGGAATTGCGGGTGACTTCGCGATATCTGTTGTGCCGATGCTGCGACAAGATGCGAAGGTCGATGTCCCGCTGTGGGCGTGGTTCGCGCAAATTTCCGAGTCGCGCCCGTCTTACGGTGGTTACTCGGGTGCGCCTCCCAACGAGAAGATAAGTTGGGAGAAACTGGACGTGGACACACCTAGGTTCGTCATAGAATCAGATGCTACGATTGTGCTTCCGCTACTCCTAGCAGCCTTAGAATAAATCAGTGAATCCGTCGCACTGCTCTGCAATCCTGAGCAATTGGTTGTATTTCGAGGTGCGGTCGCTCCTAGCTGGGGCTCCGGTTTTGATCTGGCCTGCATCGGTGCCGACAGCGAAATCGGCGATGATATCGTCGCTGGTCTCCCCAGAGCGGTGGCTGATGACTGTGGCGAAGCCTGCAGTGCGCGCCAATTCGATGACCCTCAGGGTCTCGCTGACCGTACCTATCTGGTTGAGCTTGATGAGTATGGCATTGCTGGCTCCCTCGGCTATACCCTTGGCGAGTCTGGTCGGATTAGTGACATACAGGTCGTCGCCGACAATTTGCACGCGGTGGCCCTCGCGAGCGGTGAACTCAGTCCATGAGTCCCAGTCATCTTCGCCGAAGGCGTCCTCAAGAGAGACGATTGGATAGTTGTCGAGCCAAGACGAATACAGCGCGCCCAGTTCTGAGCCGGACAGCGCCTTTCCGTCGATGTGGTACCCGTCTTCGTGGCAGAATTCCTGCGCCGCGCAGTCGAGTGCAATCGATACCTGCTCTCCTGGGGTGTATCCTGCTCGCTCGATAGCGCCGAGTACGTGGCGAAGGCCGTCCTCATTCCGCGGTAGATTGGGGGCAAAACCGCCCTCATCACCCACGCCCCCGAGCAGTCCCTCTTCATTGAGCAAAGTCTTCAGTGCGTGGTAGATTTCGACGCCGGCACGCAGGGCCTCTGGCAGGTTATCGAACCCGTGTGGGACGACCATGAACTCCTGCACATCGACATTTGAAGCGGCGTGTGCCCCTCCATTGAGGATGTTCATCTGCGGTACTGGCAGACTGGTCGGGCCGTCCGCCGCGATGTGGGCCCACAGAGGTCCATCCGATGCCGCTCTCAAACAGGCCATCGAGACGCCTAGTATGGCGTTGGCCCCGAGTCTGCTCTTGTTGGCAGTAGCGTCAAGCGCGACCAGAGCGGTGTCAATGCCTTCCTGGTCGGACACCTCCATCCCAATGAGGGCGTCACGAATCTCGCCGTTGACGTGGGATATGGCCGAAGACACGCCCTTACCGGCCCAATAGGGACCTCCATCGCGCAGCTCAACGGCTTCGTAACTCCCAGTGCTGGCTCCCGATGGAACCGCTGCACGACCCCGCAGTACACCGTTTACGTAGCAGTCGACCTCGACTGTAGGATTGCCGCGAGAATCTAGGATCATCCGGGCCGAGAGGTCGCTGACAGCGCCACTCATTAGTGCGGCGACCTGCCGTCGCCCTCTCAAGGTTGCGCTGGGAGATAATTCACGCGTTGAGCCAGCTCAACCAGCGCGCAACCCTGCTTTGGACATCCGGTATTTCCATCTCGGAACGGCAGCAACGCTCCCAGCAGAGTCGCTCCCCGGTAGGAGATATCGAGAACAGTTCAGCCCGGAACAGTACTCCGTCGTGCTCATTGCAGTCGCAACGATTGTCATCGACGAAGCAATGGAGGAGATGCTTGGGGAAATGTTGCATCTTGCCGGCCGACGGATTGCACAGCATGACGCTCCTCTCGAGGAACAGCAACGAGTCGCCTGTGCACTGATCAACCTCGTGACCGAGCACCCTGCTGCCGGTCAAGAGTGATGCGACATCGACGTTGTACCACTCGGTCTGAGAGGATGGTATGTCCAACTCTGAGACGTCGTCGAGATACTCTTGGACACGGAGGTGGGCTACCGTCTCCTCCGCCGACATTGGACGCGAATTGTCGCCGTCCCATTTGAATACGACTTTTCCTTACCGTTTAATTTCCATACATAATCAGGAAAGAAAGGGTAATCAAATTTCACACATCAGGTAGAGAACATACAAATAGAGGTCTATTTTCGGCGAAACCCGTGGTAGAAGTAGACAGTCTCGACAGAGCCATTCTCTCAGTCCTGAGGGACTCCGGGAGGGCTCCCTTCGTGGATATCGCGAAGCAGGTTGGAGTGACCGAAAGAACCGTTCGCACCCGCATGCGTAGGTTGGAGGACGATGGAGTGGTCCGCGGCTACACCATTCGCGAGGCGGGCATCGGACTGACTGCTCTAGTTCGCCTCAAGGTCGGCGCTGGAACTGAGATTGGATCGCTTGCCGGGGAGTTCTCTTCGTGGGCCGGTGTGGAGTGTGTCTACGAGATTAGTGGCAACGCCGACCTAGTCGCTGTGGTGCACGTCGACGACACCGTAGCACTGCGCAACCTACTCGACGAGATGTGGCTGGCAGCGCCCGGCGAGATTAGCTCTACCCAGACCGAATTAGTGCTCGAACAGTACTGATTGAGAATGAGAAGCCTAAATCTTCCACTTGACCGAGCAGCCGATACTATCGGTGCGGGGTATGGCTACGTTGCGTCCGGCAGCCATGTCGTCCATGGCATCTGCCAGATCAGAGGTCGAGGAGTGGGATGGGTCCCGAGGTGAGTCGTCGAGTCGCCCGCGGTAGGTGACTGCTCCCGAGGAGTCGAGGAGATAGAATTCGGGTGTCCTCTCCGCCCCGTACGCGCGCGCGGTGTCTTGGCTGTCATCATGTAGGTAAGAGTAGCTCATCCCTCGGCCGGCTCGATTAACCATCTTGACCCACGAATCCGATTCGTAGTTCACGGGGTCGTTGGAGTTGATTCCAGCGAATCCAAGGCCCTCGATACGCGCGCGCGCGGCCACCGCCTCAATGCGTGGCTCGGAGCCGACCACGTACGGGCAGTGATTGCATGTGAACACGATGATGGCTCCGTTTGGCCCGATGACATCACTGAGCGACATCGTTTCGCTACCTACGACTGGATTGGCATTCGGCAATTGAAAGTCGGGTGCGGCGTCGCCCGGTTCGATTCCTCGTAATTCCTGCATGTGTTCAGTGGGGGTGATGGGAAGCAGTTCAACCCTCTGCCTGCGAGTTGGGCTTCGGTGGGCCCGACCTCTCCCTGCACTCCTCCAACCTGCGTCTGGCCAAACGGTGCTCGGGGTCCACATCGAGGACCTTTCTCCAAGCTGCTGCGGCCCCTTTCTTGTCCTCGGACTCGTGCAACAAGGAGGCTATCCTGAGTCTAGCATCGATGTGGTGTTCATCATTCTCGGCTGCGTTCTCGAAGTCGTGCATAGAATCTTCGAGTCGCCCGAAGTCGAGGTACAGGAGCCCGCGCTGATACCATGCATCGGAATGAGTAGGATCAATCTGCAGCGCTGTGTTGAGGGGCTTCTCGGCCTGTTCGGCCCTGTCCCTTGCAATCAGACAGGTCCCGAGATGGACCAGTGCCATTGTGTGCTCGGGCCTGTTCTCGAGTAGCCTGCGCAACTCGGCCTCGGCCTCGTCCCAGTCACCATGACTCATCAGGACCTCGGAGCGGCGCAGGCGCGCCATGTCGAGTCCGGGATGGTTTGTTACCAAATAATCGGCGTCATCGAGGGCTTCTGCTAGGTCGCCTTTCAGCAGTGAGGCTGAGCACCTATTCAGTCGGGCACGGACGTGGTCAGGATCACTGGCGAGCACTTTGCTGAACAGAGAAATTGATTCAGTGAGCCTGTTCTGACGGGCAGCTATCAGACCCCTGATGAATGGTATTGCCGAGTGGTCGTTCAACTGTGTGGCGGCCTCGGCGACAAGAGTGTCGGCCTGTTCGAGACGGCCAAGGTCAAGGCACAGTTGTGCCTCCTCAAGAGGAATCGAAGGATGCTCGGGAATCAGTCGCCGGGCTCGCGTCAGGGCGACTTCGGACTCATTGGGAGCGTCTTGGTAGCGCAGGGATCTGGCTCGGCCCAGCCAGGCCAAACCGGACTCTCTGTCGCGGTCAATGGCGGCATCGAACGCAACCAACGCGTCGAGTAGCACTAACTGGTCGTGGTGCCCGGTGTTGTCACGGTGGTTCTCGCTGGTAAGCAGGTTGAGTCTGCCGTCCATGACGTGCAACGGGGCGCTCTCCCATGATTCAGGTGGCGCCTCGTCGAGCACTTTACGTGACCACTCGTTCGCCCCTGCTCGTAGAAGCACCAGACTGAGCCGGGCTCTCGCCTCGGCGTCCTCGGGGTTGGTCTCGAGCCTTTCCTCAAGCACAGCCCTCGCCGCATCGAGTCTGCCGTCGTTCTCGAATATCTCCGACTCGAGAATGACTCCGTACTCGCCCAGAGCGGTGGCCCGACGAATGCTCTGCAGGGCCTCCTTCATTCTATCCTTGTCAACCGAAAGCAGTTTGGCGTGCAACATCCATGCCTCGCCATTGTCGGGATTAACCTCGAGGGCGTTCTCGACCGACTCGAGGGCGACGGTAATCTCTCCTATCATCAGCAGTTTGGCTGCGCGTTCGAGCCATCCCGAGGATGTCTCTGGCTCGGTCGCTCTCGGATCGATTTCTGTGTTGGCCTCTCTCGCCCTCTCGACAATGTCGGAGAGCTCAGTGGCAGATAGAGAGATGTCAAACTCCACACCGAGCGCCTCCATCCTGCGGTGATTGCGGGTGACCCTTTTCTCATCTGTGCCAGAGAGCAGCAGAGCCTGTTCCTTGAGAACACCGACGTCGTCCGGGTCGACCGCTAGTAGTCTCTCGAGGTTACGGTCGAGTGCTTCCATATTGCCTTCTTCCCGATGAATCGTTGCTAGGGAGCGTAGAGCGTCGGCGTCCTCGGCGCTGAGGCTGTGAGCGCGTCTGTAGAAGTCCGATGCTCGGATTGTCCGATCGATGCCATGGAATAGTTCTCCGAGCCTCCTGTGCTGGTCTCCGGTCAACTCGAGGTCCTCGGACTGCATCTCGGCCTCATTGAGTATCGCATCCAGCCGCTCTACTAGAGGGAGCAGTCCTGGAACGACTTCCTTGTGACCATCATCATCGGCTAAACCGGGGTAGTGTACGAGGATGGTCTTGGCTGCGTGGCTAGCTATCGCCACCGATTCACTGGAACTGACGTTGACATCCTGCTCAAACAGCAGGGTCTCGGCTGACTCGAGGGACTTGTGAGCATCCAGCAGGCCCTGCATCCCAGGAGTCTCGCTGAGTACGGTGTCAACGCCCCTCGAAAGCAAGTCGAGGCGTTGTGAGGTGTCTGAGAGGTCGCCCTGCAAGGACCCCAACTTATCCCTCATCCGCTCCCTCTGACGGAGCACCGCCTGATGCCTAAGCCAGAGGGTCAGCAGTGCCAGTCCCAACAGAGCATACAGTGTCAGTACACCCAAGGTCGAGTCTTCCATCCGGCTTCAACGAACCTGCACGACTTTTGATGGCTTCTGCGGATGGCAAGGCTAGCGCTGCCATTGTAGGCGGGACTATGTCCCGCCGGAGGATTCGCTGTTGAGCGAATCAGAGGTCTTCGGCCGAGTACGCTTGCACACCGGACTTGCGAGTGACTTTACCGACGGACGAACCCAGCACGTTCTCGATTCCTGCGCCGGAGGCGAGGTCGAAGATGCGGGCGGTCACTTTGCCGGCGAACACCAGTCCTTGGGCGCCGGTCGAGTCGGTCAGAGCGGTCTCCAAACTGCGAGCGCCTATGGGCTCGGAGCCTGAACCGTCCTCTTGGACAATCACTGCGTGATTACGAGAGAGGCCATCGAGCATCCCTGCCCATGCCTTGACTTCATCGGGGGCGGTGAGAACTTCTCGGCCCCGCCCAACCGCGCGGTCGTCGTCCCTGTTAATCTCAGTCTTGATGCGGGCTACGACCTTGCCGGCCGTCTCCTTCTGGGTCAGTGACTTGGTCACGACCTTCATCTCGAGGTGCTCGACCTCTCGGCTCGTCGGTGCGAACGCGACATGGGTCAGTGACTTGCCCATTTCGCCTTCCAGCTCCATGAGTAGCAGCTTACCGCCGCGGTCGCCATCGAGGAACGCAGTCACCGTCTTTTTCGACTTGGCGAGCTCGACTAGTTCTGGCATGATGCCTGAACCCATCGTGGCTATGGCGTTCTTGATGTCGTACTTCAGCAAGTTGCGAACGTCATTGCGGCCCTCGACGATAATTATCGCCTCAGACTTAATCACGTTCGGACCAGCTGTCATTCCTTTGTAGTCGGTTTCCTTCCCCAGATTCAGGACTGAACGGACCTCGTCGAGGATGTTCCTCGACTCGTCGGCACCGGAGTTCACGATATCGAGTAGGAGCTCCTTGGCTCTGTCGATTACCGTATCCTTCTTGACCGAGGTAATATTCTCGATCTTCTTGACCTTGATTACCGCTTTGCACGGGCCGATCCTGTCGATCGTCTCGAGCGCAGCGCCAATCACGGCGGTGCTGACTTGGTCAATGGACGAGGAGAGCTGTATCTCCCCGTTCACCTTGCCCTTGTTCTGGTGAAGGATGACGTCGACGTGGCCTATGCGCCCGGTCCGCTGTAGCTTCCTGAGCTGTAGCTCCTCGCCAAGGAGGCCTTCGGTTTGTCCGAAAATCGCTCCCACGACGTCCTTGCGCGCAACCGTTCCATCCGTGCGGATGGATGCGTGTATCACGTATTTTCCTTCATTTGTCATTTTCATTTCTCCTTAAGGCTCTCGGCCCCACTTTCGGGGCCTCGCTCCCGGTTTTCGCCAGTTGGCGGTTCGGTGGATGGGCATAAAGCGCCCGCGAGTGTGGCAGAGTACCTGCAATCCATGCGACCAACGGACCCTTCATGAACGCTCCTATCGATGGCGAGGGTGATTATCGGTTGAATGGTCTGCGCGAGCCATTAAGGGACACGCCCCCAATCGTAGCCCATGGAAGCGGGTCTGAATGACTGCAGGGCGATTTTCCATGGAGCGACGAGAATAGCGCTTCGGGACGGTCAACTCTCGAACGGCGAAAAACGTCTTCTGGTCAAGCTAGCCCACGCACTGAGACTGGATGAGGAGGAGCCAAAACAGGTGTACGACGCGGTAGTTGAGGGAAGGAGTCCGGGCATGGGCAGGCAGATTAGTCAGTTGGAGATGGGGATGGTCTACGGGCAGGTCCTCGAGGCGGTTCTAATCCACACCGACCGTTCGGACGACGAGCTTACTCTGGTGGCCTACCTCAGGCGAGTCTTCTCAATCAGCGACGCTGAACACCGTGCGATAACCCGCAGCCTCGACCGACAACTCGAGGATACAATCCACAGAAACGTCCTACAGGACTTCCGCATGCGGTTGGATGACACCATGGAGCGTATAGGCGGCATCTTCGACAAGCTCGGCTTCCAAATCTGAGGTTGACATGGCTCACGATGAAGTGCTCGACGATTTTCTCTCACAACAGACCCCGAGGGCGCATCGTTCCGACCGGCGATTGGCAGGAGTAGTGCGCGAGGCCTATCCCATTGGCGTACCGGCTCTGATCATGAAGTCGAGCACTGACAGACTGGGGCAATCAGCAGGCTACTCTTTCCATCTCGGGACGCCTGACGAACTGTTGCGTCGTGTTGCTTCGTGGCTGCTGACAGGTGCGGGTGATGACCAGCGCGTGCTACTGCGTCTGGTGAGTCGTCTTTGGGCTCGACATGGTCGTGAGGACGTGGCCCTAGCGGCCCTACTACTAGCTAACCTCGACCACGCCACGCTGGGTACCGACCCATGGACGGTGCTCGCTGCATCGACAAGAAGCAGTGAGCCAGCCGAGGCCCTCTTACTGAGTATCGAGGAACTTCTGCGAGCAGGACGAGAGATGCCGGATGACGAGGTGCTAATGGCATGGTGCGACGGTCGCAAGGTGGACGGCCACATGGCCCTCCTCGTCAGTTATGCAGGTACGGTGCGCGGACATACGGTGAGTAGGAGGATGCTCATCCGGCTCTCCTCTGTCGAGGTCCCCGACGGTGATTCGCTTCTAGGCCGGGTAATGCAGCGGCTGCAAGAGGAACAAGCGCAGGACTGATGGGCGAAGGCGTGCGCCGCCCGTCATGGTCAACCGACTGCTGCCGTCTGACGACCCTGTTGCCGAGCAGGTGCTGGAGTGGACGATACAGCGCGACGCGCACGATATCAGGCAACTGATGAGGTGGATGGAGACCAAGAGGTCGAGGAAGGACAGGTCGGTCCTGCTCAACCGGGCACTCGACCTGTTGGGAGAGATCCAGCACGCGATGAGCCGGCTCGATGAGCTGCGGTGATAGTATGCGGGCGCTGCTTCTGGCCGGGGGTCGCTCATCACGTATGGGCCGAGACAAGGCGCTCGTCGAAGTCGAGGGCGAGACCTGTATTGCCCGTGTCGCGATGGCCCTAGCGGAAGCGGGTCGCGAGCCAATCAGGATTGCCGTGGCCGAGCCTGAGGATGTCGCGCGTTATGGTGTGGTCATCGATTCCACCATTCAAGTCGAATGGGTACTAGACGCCGAACCTCACTCGGGCCCCATCGAGGCGCTAATCGAGGCCTTCGAGGATCCGTTGATTGACGAAGAGACGGTGCAACTAGCCACTGTCGATGTGCCTTGGGTGAACTCCGCACTGTTCGCTGGGCTGGAGGATGCGCTAGGATCCTCTGACTGCCTCGCTATGCCAAGCGACGGGTTGTGGGCGCACCCGCTGTTGGCTCTAGTCCGCCCAAAGATGGTGGTCGGGCAGCTGAAGAGTGGAGATCGTAGACCGCTGCATGTCCAATTCACAGAGATGAAGCACTCACTGATGCTTGAGGAGCCTTCTCTGTTGCGTAACGTCAACACTCCAGCAGATCTAGAGTGAAATTTGCCCCGAGCAGAGCCTGTCGAGAACCTCTGGATACAGAGTGTGCTCCATCATCTTGACGCGTTCCTGTAGCGCCTCCTCGTTGTCGCCTGACAGCACCTCAATCTCGCGCTGAGCGAGAATTGGTCCCGAGTCCACCCCCTCATTCACGAGGTGCACAGTGCAGCCGGTTACACTTACTCCGGCTGCAAGCGCGTCGCGGTGAGCGTGGGCGCCTGGGAAGTCGGGCAACAATGAGGGGTGGATGTTGACCAATCGGCCTTTCCAGCGCTTAACGAACCATGGTGAGAAGATGCGCATATAGCCACTGAGTACCACGAGTTCCACATCGGCGGCTTCGAGCTCAGCGTTCACGAGCCGCTCGTGAGCCTCTCGGCGATCGTCTTTCTCGATCTCCATCGGCAAAGGTACTCCGATGCTTTTGACACTGGCTTCGCGGCCGTGCAAGAGGCCTCCTACGTCGACCTTGTCCGCTAGGACAAGTACGGTTCTATGACAGCGTGGGGTTTGCTGGTACCTGAGAAGGGCGGCCAACCCGGAGCCTCCACCCGAGACCAGTATCGCAAGCCTGACAGGATCGTTGGCCGAACCGGTCCTGGGCAGCACGTAGCCTTCGCTCATGGTGCCTAGGCGGGTCGACGGGGCTTGAGAATTGGGGCGTGTGCCCCAGCCGCCCGGATACTGAGATTTATGGCTAGAATACGCCCGCATTGGCTCGTGGAGCGCCTAGAGACAATTGACGAGGTCGTCGAGAGTTACTGCGTTGCGAGTAGTTCTGGCAAGAGTCGTCTCTATGTCGGCCTAGGATCATTGTTCCTCGTATTCGCGGTCATTGGCATCTGGGTCCCGGGCTGGCCAACCGTGTCCTGGGCTGTCCCTGCCGCATTTCTGTTCTCAATGTCCAGCGAGAAGATGTTTCGCCTGACGCTGACCAACCGCTACTTCGGTTCAGCGATGTTTGACTACTACGCTACAGGCAAGACCATTCCCAAGCACGCCAAGTACGCAACTGTGGGGCTGATTGCCCTGATGACCTCAATCTCGGCCTACTTCGTGTGGCTCGTCTCCACCAAAGGTGACGGGGTGCTGACCGACCCATCATCTTGGGACGGAGCAGATCCTGGGTTCGGAGCTGGTACTGTCATCCTAGTTGGGCTGATTGGGATGTGGTACGTTGGATTCCGAGTTCCCAGCCGAGAATGAATCAGTCCCTACCCATTGAGTCAGACTGGTCCTCGTGGTTCTAATCGGTGTATGCGCTTTCTCCGTGTAGAGTCACGTCCATGCCAGTCTCATCACCCTCGTCAACTCTCACTGGAGTCACCTGGTCTATCGCATAGAGCATGCCGTAGGTGAAGATGAAGGCCCATGCACAGGCCAGAGCCAATCCTCCCACTTCTGCCATGAAGAAATCCGAACTTCCTGTCATGAGGCCGTCCGCTCCTGCAGGGTTGATCTCAGTGGAGGCCAGCACACCCAGCATGATGATTCCCAAGCAACCGCCAACACCGTGAACACCCCAAACGTCGAGAGCGTCGTCCAATCCCTTCTGCTTACGCAATACCACGGCAAAGTAGCACACCACGCCAGCTGCCACTCCGATGACCATGGCACTCTGGGGGCTGACGAAGCCTGCCGCCGGCGTTATGGTGGCCAATCCAGCAATCATGCCTATGAGCATCTCAACGAAGGAGGGTTTCTCAGCATAGTGCCACGCTATGAGGAGCCATGTGATTGCTGCAAATGCGGCCGCAATCTGCGTGTTGATGAGGGCGACCGCGGTGATTTCGTCAACTGCATACTGACTACCGGCATTGAATCCGAACCATCCGAACCAGAGGAGCGCCGCTCCAAGAGCCACGAAGGGGACGTTGTGAACGGCCTCGTCCTGGTCCTTCCTGGATCCAACGAACATGACGCTCGCCAGTGCCGCCATGCCCGCCAAGGCGTGGACCACGATGCCGCCGGCGAAATCGAGCACACCCCAATCGGCCAACATGCCCCCGCCCCAGATCATGTGGACGAAGGGGAAGTAGACGAACAGCTGCCAAGCCACCAAGAAGATCAGGTAGGCCTTGAAGGTGATGCGACCGGCGAAGGCCCCGGTGATGAGGGCCGGGGTGATGACGGCGAACATCATCTGGTAGACGACGAACAGCAGCAGTGGCATGCCCCCGAAAAGATCGCTGGGTACGATGCCCTTCAGGAACATGAGGTCCAAGTCCCCGATGACTCCACCGGCGCCGCCGCTGAAGCATAATGAGTACCCGACGGTGACCCACAGAATCGTCGTGACGCCCATCGATACATACGACTGCATCATGATTGCGAGGACGTTCTTCCTGCTCACTAGGCCGCCATAGAAGAAGGCCAATCCGGGTGTCATTATCATTACCAAAGCGGTGGCTACAAGCATGAAGCTAGTATCGCCAGTGTCTAAAGGCATGATTCGTGTATTGATAATCTACACTTAGTCATTGGGACTGATGTAGCGGTAGCGATGGGTA
>PSPX01000016.1 GCA_004195715.1 Methanobacteriota archaeon
GAAGCTAGTATCGCCAGTGTCTAAAGGCATGATTCGTGTATTGATAATCTACACTTAGTCATTGGGACTGATGTAGCGGTAGCGATGGGTACCCTTCCGATTGAGCATGGCAGGAGTGCATTTTTTCCGCCTTTGAATTCAGTGAAGGAAGAGTCAGGTGCCAGTGAACAGCATCTATGAGAGGGAAATTATTCGATCTTATCGTCTTGCCACCATGGTTTATCTGGAGTCTCTACTGCCTTCTCTTGGTCTTCTTCCGAGTTGATCGGTGGTGGGGGCGGGGGTGGAATAATTGGTTCAATATATGTGCTCTTGTTCTCTTTGGTGAAAAACGACAGGAATCCCCCGACAACGAGAAGTAAGATTCCAACAAAACAACCGAATAATCCACCCATTAATACGAAGAATCCACCACCGTCGCTATCCTCTCGGATCATCACAGCCGCCTCACCTCCATTCTCATCGGTGAACTGCACTTCATAGGTTCCCGCATCGAACATATCCTCTAGGTAAATCTCTCCGATGTATTCGTAACCCGGAATTGCCTTGCAAGGTTCATCCCATTCCTCACCATCCCATTTCTCACAACTCACGAAGTACATTGCGGTGGCGTTCAGTACTTCGACGGACACATCAAATTCTTCGTCGTATATTCCGCTCTTCTTCACCCAGACGTAGTAGGTTGAGAACCCACTGAATTCGCCCTCAAAAGTCGCTGGTGTTGTTCCCTCCCACATCAGAGTTCCACTCCACCCGCTGTCGGGTGTGATACCATCATCAATTGATGCCCCCATCCAAACTGCAACCGCTCCAAGAAGGAGCAGTATTGCTCCAATTCCCCTGATTGTATCAGCTACTTTGTGCATTTTATCCACCTCTGGATTCAGTGAAGGAAGAGTCTCGTTCCAGTGAACAACATCGCCATGCCGTGCTCGTTGGCTGCGTCTATCGACTCTTGATCCCTGATTGAGCCGCCGGGCTGGACAACTGTGCTGACTCCTATGTCGTTAGCTGCGTCGATTCCATCACGGAATGGGAAGAATGCGTCTGAGACCATCATAGAGCCATTTGCTCTCTCGCCCGCCCTGCGGGCTGCTATCTTGACGGCCTCGACCCTGCTGGTTTGACCCGGGCCGACCCCTACAGTAGCACAGCCAGTGGCTGTCCTAGAGATGAGGATGATGGCGTTCGACTTGACTTCTGCGAGTACCGCCGCGCCGAAGCATGCCAATGCCACCTCAGAAGTGTCTGCTTGCTTCTCAGTCACGCACTTGACATCGTTCCAATTGATTGCTGGCGGTCCTTGTACCTGGGCGAGCCAGCCACCGTCGAGCTGGCGCATCCTGACCTCGTCGGTTCGAGGTTTGATAGGGTCAAGAGTCAATAGTCGGCGATTCTTCTTGGCCGACAGAATCTCCAGTGCCCCGGGCTCGTAGCCGGGTGCTATCATGCACTCGAAGAAGTGGCCACCAATGGCCTCGGCGGTCACCTTCTCAACTGGCTTGGTGAAGGCTATGACACAACCGAAGGCGCTCTCTGGGTCACTTGCAAGAGCACTTTCCCAAGCTCTGATTTGGGTTTCGTCGACCGAGGCCCCGCATGGGTTGGTGTGCTTGATCACTACGCATCCATGTTCAAAGTTAGAGCAGGTTGATACTATGGTTCGAGCAAGTCTGAGGGCGCCATCGAGGTCGAGATAGTTGTTGTAGGATAGTGGCTTGCCGCCATGCTGAACAGCTGCGGCGAGGCCCGAAGGCTCACCGACAGCTGGGTAGAAGGCTGCGGGTTGATGCGGGTTTTCTCCATAGCGCAGCTCTGTACCAGAGCCGGAGGAAACATGGATGCGGGAGGGTACATCACACTGGGCAAATCTGCTCTCAAGCTCGTTGGATACGGCAGCGTCGTAGGCTGCGGTGCTTTGGTATGCGGCGAGAGCGAGTGTTTGCCTAGTGGAGGGGTCGACTCCGGAGGGGTCGCCATTCAATTCTGAGAGCGAATTCAGTACACCAGAGTACTGCTCTGGATGTGTCAAGACGATGACGTCGGAATGGTTTTTGGCAGCGGAGCGGACCATGGTCGGCCCGCCGATGTCGATCATCTCGATGATTTCTGCATCACTGGCTGGCGGGTCGCGTGCGGCAGTCGCTTCGAACGGGTACAGGTTGACGCAGACTAGGTCGATGGTACCGTAGCCGAGTTCTGCGAGGGTTGTCATGTCGTCTTCTCTGTCGCGACGGACGAGAATGCCCCCGTGGACGGCCGGATGCAGTGTCTTGACGCGACCGTCAAACACCTCGGGGTGACCGGTCGCCTCGGATACATCGGTGACTTCGAGACCTGCGCTCCTCAGCGCGCGTGCTGTCCCCCCTGTGGAGAGAAGTTCCCAGCCCATCGCCGAGAGTGCTCTGCCGAGGTCCTCTATACCGGACTTCTCCCAAACGCTTAGCAGGGCGCGCGGTTGGGCCATAGCAGTGCGTTGGTGCGGCGGACTTGAAGGATTCGCGTGAGCCCTAGTCGCCCCTCGCAGAGATGACTTGGTCTATCCTGAGCATACTCATCGCGGTCTCGGTTGCTGACTCTAGACCGTCCTCGATAACAGCCCTCGGGTGCCAGACCCCGTCGGCCGACCCCACTCCTCCCTCAGGGGTGATTCCGACGAATCCTTCGTCCTCCCTCGCAGCGGCTCTGAGTTCGAGAATTCGGTCCAGTGCATCGCCGCCAGAGTTCTCGACTAGGGTCGCTGGAATTGTCTCGAGGGCGCGGGCATAGGCATCCATCGCCAGTCTAGCCCGGCCTGGTTCAACTTCGGAGGCCCGGCGCACCGCATGGGCCATGCGGGCGTGGATTGAGCCAGCGCCAGGTAGGAGTTCGTCGTCGGCAAGAGCCAATGAGGTCGCCCTTAGGGCATCATGCAGCCCTCGGATAATCTCCTCAGTGCCGGTCTCTCCGCTTCCGCCGACCTCGATGGTGACCACTCTTGGGTTGGAGCAGTCGTCGATTCTGATGATGTCCTCGACCTGATCTGAGGCCTCGCGGCGCTCCCAAACCAGCGAGCCACAAACTCCTAGATCCGCGGTCTCGATGTCGAGTACCGACTCGACGATGTTGGCTCTGACTGCGTCTGCCGCGTTGCGAATCTCCGACTCGTCGAGTTCACCCACAGCGAGCACCTCGGCGTCTGCTAGATGGTGCAGGATGTCGCGATCCACCTCTCCCGCGCACAGAACCACGCCTGCCCCGCTGGCAATGATAGCGTCGGCAATCGTCTTCTTACGAGCTTGCTCAGAGTCGACGAACGAGTCGAGTTGGTCTGCGCTGGTAATCTGTATCTCGGCGTCACGGGTCATCGAGCGGATCTTCAAATCACCTCCGAGTACCGCCACCTTGGCGTCATTCAGCCGGTTAGGCAGACTATCCATCAGCACGCGGCGATTAACCACGATGCCTCGAATGAGTCGAGAGTCGTGTAGTCCACCGATGCCGGTCTTGAACATCGCCACATGCTCAGCGCCGGCGTCGTCGCGGTTGGAAGTGAGTATGCTCAGAGCGTCAGTTATGATAGGGGAGAAGTGGCTGAGTGCTGCTTCCGCGCCCTTGCCGCGCAATGCTGTCTCGGTAACCGCAGCAAGGCGGTCGTCACTCACATTGTGAGTGTCTTGGTCCATCTGCTCAACGGCTACAGCAAGCGCCGAGCGGTAGCCGTCGACTAGGGTCAATGGGTGCAGACCCTTACGCAGCAGGTTGCTAGCCTCTTGGAGAAGAGAACCACACAGCAGCATGGTAGTGGTTACTCCATCTCCACACGCCTCCTCCTGGGAGTTGCCCATCGAGACCATCATCTTCGCAGCTGGGTGCTTGACCATCAACTCCGCGACGATCTTGGCTCCGTCGTTTGTGACAGCGGTGGTGCCGTCAGTCTTGTACAGCATCTTGTCGAGTCCTCGTGGCCCGAAAGTCGGCTTCAGGAGATCTGAGAAGATGCGGGCCGCGCTGATTAGCTTATCCTGAACATCAGTGCCACTAGTGACGTTGGTCTCTGGCTTGACGATTACGACCGGTGGCTTGCCCGCACTGTCGCTCATGGTTTCGGGCGACCCTAGGGGTCGCCAAGAATGCTTTGAGTCAGAAACCGCACCAAAGTGAAGGTAGAATGGAGAATATCTATCCGAGTGAGGTGTCAGCCAGAGTCGTGTCCAGAACCACTCTGGTGCTAGTTTTCATGCTACTCGTAGGGCCCTTCGTGGTGCTTGTCCCAGCAGCGTCAGGGCAACAGATCCTGCCAGACATCACCATCGAGTGTGTCGACAGTGTAGACATTGATGTGTCACCGGGGTCAAGCAGGACTGCAATGACGAGTTGTGAGCTTGAGAACAATTCAATGTGGTCAGAAGAGGTAAGTCTGGATATTGACTCGGAAGATTTGGATACGGCCGGACCGGAAAGCGTAACCATAGCAGCTGGTGAAACTCTGACGATTTCTATCGTGGTGTCTGCGAACCAAAATCAGGAAGCGGGTGATTATCTAGTCAACGTCTCGGCGGAGGTTACCTCAGCAGGAGGTGTTCCGATTCCTGGTATGGCTAGCGATGCCGACGAGATTGGAGTGACGATAGCCGAGTTCACCACCTGTGACCACACCATAGGGCAGGGCGGAGGCACTCTAGATGCCGGACAAATTATTTCATTCTCAATTTCAATATCCTGCAATAGTAACACCGATTCGACGACAAAATACAACGCCCGAATGATAGACAAATCTGGTTCGTCCGCATGGCCCAGTGGGTTCGACGACCAGAGCCCACAGTGTGATGTGCTGATTCCAGATGGCGGAACTTCTGCTAACTGCCAATTCCAGATTCTGACACCTTCCAACCTAGATTCCGCATGGGAAGGCTGTGTCGTTGTGCTTGAGGACGGTGCCTCGGTCCCGAAGTCTTGTCCAAGCTCAAATGTGGTGGATGTAAAGATTGAGCCGAAAAGTATCGGTATCGGTACCATCGACCTTACCGGCAACAACTCAATCTTCGGTGAGTACTCAGACGAAGCCCCGATCATCATCGGCGGCGTTGCCGTGATTCTAGTAATGGCCATCATCGGCATAGCCGTGTCGAGGCGCAGAAGGAGATTACTCGACGATTAGCAGGTGCCACCTGAAGGCCAGAGCGCAAATTAATGAGAGTGTGAATGACACTCCATCGGGCCATCCGAAAGAGGCTGTAAAAACGCTGTATTGGACCGCTGTGAGCACTAGTGTTGCAGCTGCATCCATCAGTGTGCTGCGCCCGAATCCAGAGTGGTTGGAGATGTGATGCCGGTTCTGTAACGCGACCACACTGAGAGCTAGTATGCCCACTACCAGTAGGTGTCCAACCCACCACCCAGCAGTTGCTCCAAACGCATCTACGATGCTATCTTGAAAACCACCTAGGATTGGCGCAGCCATGTCGACCATGGGTATGCGAAAGGCAGACTGCTCTTGAATTAAATGACCGAAGCCCCTTATCGTGCCTACCCAAGCGTGGCTCTGTGAGCGAGCAGAGATGTCGACTGCTGGTGGTCAAAGCGGCGATGAGTGTCAACGGGGGCGCGGCGCGTGACCTGATGCGCAATCTGCCAAGCATAGCCGAGCGTTTTGAGGTCCGTTTTGCCTGCCTCAACCTGCTCGATTCACAGCGTCAATCTCTGCTGTCGAGCGGTATACAGATCCTCGAGCCATTCTACCAGTGGGAGCCTAGAGAGGGGTTGCTGAATGAGATTACATCGGGTCAGGAACGTAGTGCTGCGGCCGCATGGAAGGAGCACGAATCTGCACAGGCAGCCATAGAGTGGGCCGATGCGATCCATCTGACAGGAGGCAATGGATCAATGGAGTTTCCCACCTTCGTTCCAGCTGACAAGCCGCTGCATCTTCACTTCCTCGAATCAAAACCTGGCATCCACGATAATGTCAGCCACCTCAACCCCGATGGCAGCGGCAGCTGGCGGCCGGGTTTGATGCACCTGCTACAGAGTCGTCAACGGACTAGGATTGAAAAGTCATTTCGCGGCTTCGCCGAGAATCAGAATTGGAGTGTCTCAGCGAACTCGGAGTTCTCGGCGCGCAACCTACATCGAATCTACGGCATCAAAGGAGGGGTGCTATACCCCTCAGTAGACCTCACTGAATTCAGCCGAGAGCCTTCGTTCGGCGAAGGCGCAGCATTCGATGCGATGGGTCTTGGGGAGGTCGGTTCGTATGCTGTCACCGTTGGTAGGATGTCACGCTTCAAGGGCACCTACGAGGCCGTCGAACATCTAGTCGGAAGTGGTCTCGGGCTAGTGGTCATAGGAGGTGCCAAGGAGAGTGAGAATGCTGCATTGCGAGACTATGGAGATAGTCTCGGAGTGACAGTCAGGGTGTTGTCTGGCATAGACTCTGAATCGATGCGTGCTGTCATGCGCAACTCCGCCGCAATCATCGGTCTGGCTCACGGCGAAGCCTTCGGGCTGACTCCCATCGAGGCAATGGCTCTAGGCGCCCCCCCTGTCTTCGTCAACGAGGGTGGTTACACCGAGACCATAGTCGACCAATTCAATGGCAGACTGGTCGAGCGTGGAGACGCCGAAGCCTGGCACAGGGCACTCGAACAGGCACGCGACCCAGGCACCCGAGAGCGTTGGGCGCGCAACGGACTCGCTCGCATCGAGGAGCTCGGTCTTACCCCACAGGAGCATGCCAAGCAGTTGTACTCAATTGTCAACAGTGATGAACTCCAACAGTAAAGGTGGCTTGATGGCGTATACTGATGTCACTGTGGAAGAGGCGTCATGGTTGCTGACAGCTGCTGGAGTGGCACCGTTGAGTAAGATACAGCCACTTACTGGGGGATGGGCCAATTCGAATTATTTGTTAACCCTCAATGATGGCACACAGCTCGTTCTGAAGGTCTGGGATGAAAAGTCGCCGGATGAAGTGGAACTGGTAATCAAGCATACATGTTGGCTCGCGGATCACGGTGTGCCGACACCTGCCCCGTTGCTACTAGGGGAGAATAAATGGATGCTTGTCAAGGACAATCTGGCGTGGATGCTGATGCCGTATATCGACGGTGGGTGGCTGCCTTCAGATTCTTCATCACTTTACGAACTCGGCAAGACGCAGGCACAGTTGCATGAAGTTCCAATTCATGAGAGCATTCCCACCACGTTCGCGATAGGATATGTCCTCTGGGAGAAGCTTGTCAAAGATGCGCGGAAAAAAGATTCAATGACGCCATTCCTACAAATGTTAGAGAAAGAGACACATCTTCTCAAGCAAAGAATCCCGATGGATCTTCCCTGCGGCATCATCCATGGCGATCTGTACCCTGACAACGTGATTGGGCGGAAGGGGGAGGTTCTCGCCCTACTTGATTTTGAAGAAATCTGTATAGAATCGTTTGCGATGGATCTTGTGTCGACCTATGTTGGGTTTGGTTGGAAGGATGGTTTACCAGTTCCCGAATTATGGGATGCGTTGTTGGCCGGATACCAGTCAGTTCGGCCGTTGACAGATGCAGAACATGCAGCCCTTCCTGACTTGCATCGCTATGCGGTCCTAGCAGTCTCAGCCTGGCGCTATTGGCAATTCGTGGTTAATGTGCCTGGAACAGAACACGCCAATCGATATCTGGAAATGGTCGATCGACTGGATAAATCGTTGCCATTCTGATGGTTCGCTACCTCGAAATGGTTGATAGACTTAGAATCAAGTTTGACTTCATGGGGGAAATTTGATTGAACGGAGTTGTCAATTCCGTGAATGTTCGAGGTGAGGGGGGCGTACCCAAACTACCAGTTAGGGCAGCAACTCTACGGCTAGATGGAGTTGAAGGGGATCACAACAGGTTCCGTACTGAGAGAAGGAATGGTGATCCGAAGCGAGCGATTTGTATTTTCTCTCTGGAAAGAATACATGATTTGCAGAGGGAGGGACATCCGATCGAAATAGGAACTACAGGTGAGAACCTGACCATCGAAGGCCTTGACTGGTCCGCTCTTGAAGTGGGAATGAAGTTCAAGGTTGGAGGAGCGACGATTGAATTAAGTGAGCCCTGTGCTCCTTGTAATGTGATTAGGGAATCGTTCAAAGAACACAAATTCTCGAGAATTGATCACAGTTTGGAGATGGGTTGGTCGAGATGGCTTGCATCAGTAATCGACGAAGGTGTGGTTAGCTCTGGTGATTCTGTAAGCTTCGAATATCCGGGTCAATCTTGAAGAGGGGGACTCTAGAGGTGATGGCATGATGATGAACAGTGGGGGACCTAAGATGGGTTTCAGAGCAAGAATAGGGCGTGGCTGGAGGGTAACCAAACTAGGGATGCATGTGGTCAGAGCCGACCCCGAACTCATGGCCTACATGCTGTTCTCAGGAATATTCTCAATTATCGCTGCAATTGCTCTTCTGGCGCTAACTGGTGGTCTAGGATTCTTCGCCGGAGGTGAAGAGGGTGCTGAGAGTGGAGTCTATGTGGGCGCTTTCCTCAGTTACATGGCAATAGCGATAATCACTGTATTCTGGAACGCGGCTATAATCGCAAGCGCCCATGAGAGACTGACTGCTGGGACAAATCCAAGTTTTTCCTATGGTATCAAGCAGGCTATGAAATGCCTGCCCCAGATTGTCATATGGGGGTTAATCTCAGGCACGGTTGGTTTGATTGTCACGGCCCTCCAAAGTATGCAACATTCGGACAATTTTGTAGTGAGTATATTTGGACACATTGCCTCCTTCATCGTACAGGTCGCTTGGTGGATTTCAACGTTCTTCGTCGTTCCAATGATCGTATTGGATAATATTGGCGTTGGCGAGAGTATGTCGAAGAGTCCGGAACTGTTCAAGCAGACCTGGGGAGAGGATGTGGTTTCATCGACTGGAACTGGAATAATCAACCTCTTGGTTTGTCTACTGATTGTGGTAATCTGTCTGCCACTGTTCGCACTGGGGGAAATTGGAATCGGGCTGGGAATCTTGGTTATGTTCGCTGGCATAGCTGTCTCCGTTCTGTTCTTCAGTGCATGCGAAGCAGTGAATCGTGTCTCTTTGTACTACTTCGCCAAGACCGGGGAGTCGCCTCCTCTGGCCCAGAAGTACGGGCTCGATTTCTGAGTGGTGGCGCTTCGCCATTCTGATATACGCCGGGTGTCTCGCTACTGCTCCAAGCAGAGGTACCCGAGTGGTCAAAGGGGCTGGGATGAGGTCCCAGTGCGTAGTGCTTCGCAGGTTCAAATCCTGTCCTCTGCACCACCTACTGCAATACGCGCTGCTGAGGCAGTTTCTTAGCGGTGTGCGGGAGAAAGACGTGTGTGAGCACCCGCTTCTACGCGCCGATTCTCGTCTGCATGATGCTGGTGGCGTCCGGGCTACCTAGCTCCGAGCAGGAGGAGATTGGGGGACTTGGAGACAGGCACTGGACCGACTCAAACGATGGCTATGGCCCAATTAACTACACCAGTGAGCACACTACTGCCACGATTACTTCTGAAGGGAGAGGGGCGACACTCACTATGCCGGGCGGGCATGTCTACAATCGGCCTCTCCCCCTAGTCATCGCTCTGCATGGATACTCCAGTTCCGGATCCTTCAACGCTTGGTGGATGAGCATGTATGAAAGTGTCCACGAGAATGAGCATTTGCTACTCACCCCAGACGGCTCTATGAACATCATAGGGATGAGATTCTGGAATGCCACCGATGCATGTTGCAACTTATTTAACACTGAGGTGGATGATGTTGCCTTCCTCGAGGATCTGATTAACAAATCCGTCCAGAGTTACGGAGCGGACCCAGACGGAGTCGTGTTGATAGGTCACTCAAATGGGGCTTTCATGGGTCACAGAATGGCCTGCGATCGGGGAGGCTTGATTGAGTCGGTTGTGTCACTTAACGGAGCAACGTGGAATGATTTCTCCAATGACTGTCCCGATACTGGAAGACCGAATATACTCCATGTACATGGCACTGCAGACAGCACCATACAGTACGATGGTGGAATGATGTTTGGAGGAGTGTATCCCTCTGCCCCCCAGTCGACTGCTTATTGGGCTGACAGGTCAGGGTGTGATGCGAGTTGGACAAAACTCAGTAGCCTTGATCTGACCAACTCAGATGGGGTAGCTGAAACTGACAATCTCGAGCACCTGAACTGTACTGATGGGAATAGGGTGGCTCACTGGAGAATCAATGATGGAAGTCATGCCCCCCTTCTGAATGATCAGGAATGGACGTATCAGACTCTAGGTTGGGCACTGGAGGACTTCTCACGTGACTCCGATGGAGATGGTTACCGCGATGATGTGGACGCCTTCATCTACAACCCCAATGAGTGGGCAGATGCCGACGGGGATAATGTCGGAGACAATACGGATCAATGCAACAACGACCCTACCGGCTGGATTGACAGTGATGGTGATGGGGTCTGTGTGCCCAGCGATGCCTTTCCCAATAATCCGAACGAGTGGGGGGATGCCGATGGCGACGGTATTGGTGACCGTTCTGATGCTGACGACGATAACGATGGGGTTGCTGACTACTACGACGATTTTCCGCTGGACCCTACAGAGTGGGACGACACCGATGGTGACGGGGTGGGGGACAACGCCGATGACGATGACGATGGTGATGGTTGGGCGGATTCCCAAGATGCCTTTCCGCTGGACCCTTCGGAGCACTCCGACCTAGATGGTGACGGAGTGGGAGACAATGCCGATGATGATGATGATGGCGACGGCTGGTCTGATGAAGATGAGCTTGTTTGCCTGAGCGACCCCAGTGATGACGAGGATGTCCCAGTGGACACCGATGAGGATTGGGAGTGCGACCTGTTTGACGGAGACGACGACGGAGATGGTGTCCCAGATAGCGAAGACCAATTCCCTCTTGATGCCTCTGAGTGGGTCGATTCCGATGGTGATGGAATAGGAGACAACTCCGATGCATTCCCTACAGATGGCACCGAATGGGAAGACTCGGACGGTGATGGGGTGGGGGACAATTCCGATGTTTATCCCAATGACCCATATGAGTGGTTTGACTCTGATGAAGATGGAATAGGAGACAACTCCGATGCATTCCCTACAGATGGCACCGAATGGGCACAACACAGATCCGTTTCCTCTTGATGCCTCTGAGTGGGTCGATTCCGATGGTGATGGGGTAGGAGACAACACAGATCCGTTTCCTCTTGATGCCTCTGAGTGGGTCGATTCCGATGGTGATGGGGTAGGAGACAACTCGGATGCATTCCCAGGAGACGCCAGCGAAACTGAGGACAACGACGGTGATGGAGTGGGAGACAACTCGGATGCCTATCCTCTTGATGCCTCTGAGTGGGTCGACACAGACGGTGATGGAGTGGGAGACAACTCGGATGCATTCCCTGGTGATGCAAGCGAGACCTTGGACACAGACGGTGATGGAGTGGGAGACAACTCGGATGCCTATCCTTACGATGCGACCTTGTGGGAGGATGAGTCCGACCTAACGTTGAGTGTCCTGTTTGGCATAGTGGTAGTACTGCTCCTCACGATGGTCAACACTAACGCCACCCGACGTTGGTTGGGGTGGAAGCAACAAGATGATGACTAGTGAATGCTAAAGCCGGCTGCCCTGCGAATCAGGGCGAGGGGTCCAATATGGAATTCAATGTCGAAGAAGAGAGTTTTCTACTTCCTACATTGGCGTTGATGTTTCCCAAATCGACGAAAACCAAATTGAGGAAAATGCTGACAGAAGGTAGAGTATTGGTCAATGGAACACCCGTTTACAAGGCCAAAGAATTGCTCGTTGGTGGCGATGAGGTACAGATTATCAATCACGCAGATGCGGTGAAAAAATCTCCACCCCCAAAGTCAAAAAAGCAATTTTCTAAATTGAAAATTCTGTTCGAGGATAATTTTATTTTGGTCGTTGAAAAACCAGCAGGCCTACTTTCTGTCGCCACAGATAAGCTCGAGGATGATACCCTGCACAGTCGATGTGTGGATTATGTAAAGCACCAATCTGAGCGTGCATGGTGCCACATCGTGCATCGATTGGACCGCGATACATCTGGGGTCATGGTATTTGCTAAAAATCAGAAAATAAAAGAAAGGCTACAAACTCAATTTGCTCATCGTGATGTAGAACGGGTTTACCATGCTCTTGTGGAGGGTGGGCCTAAAAATTCTGAAGGAATAGATTCATCTTGGCTTGTGGAAGACAAACATCTGCATGTTAAACGTGTCAAATCAACCTTCAAAGGATCGAAAGAATCCATCACGCATTGGCGAGTTGAAGATCAAGATGAATTTGTATCTTTGATTGAAATCAAAATAGAGACCGGGCGCCGGCACCAAATACGAATGGCAATGCAATTTCTGGGCTGCCCGGTGGTCGGCGACATTGTACATGGGGCTACAATGAACCCCCTCAACCGAATCTGTTTACATGCTACTGAGCTCGGTTTTTTGCATCCATCGAGCAATGAATTTGTGAGATATGGTTCGAATGTGCCATTTGCAAATCGAGACAAAATAGATTTGAAACCTAAACAGTGAGAATGAGGCTAGTGAATACTAAAGCCGACCGTCCTGCGAATTGAATTAGGGGCGTATAGATCAGCCTGGAAGATCGCTTCGTTCGCAACGAAGAGGCCGCGAGTTCAAATCTCGCTACGTCCACCATCAAAGTCCGAGGTACCAGCCCTCTAACCCATCGAAGAAGTACTGCACTGCGATGGTGACTGTGAGCAAGCCCATCACACGCGTGATTACCCTAGTGCTGTTCTCTCCTATGGCTTGCTGCATGTTGGAAACCGCATAGAATATCAGCATTGATACCAGCATAACCAGAAGGATTGCTCCTGCTACCATTGGTGCACTGTTGGTAGTTCCTAGGAGAATAATCAGACTAATCGAGCCAGGCCCAGCGAGCATTGGCATTCCTATGGGTACTAGTCCGAAATCAATTAATTCATCAGTTGAAATCTCGTCTCCTGAAGCAAGTGAGAATTGTTTCTTGGAGAGTTTTTGCCCTTCTTTGAGCATGTTGATTCCTGCTATACCGAGCATCAGACCGCCAGCAATACGGAGGCTGTAGAGTTCTATTCCCAAGTGATAAAGGAGGTCTTCTCCAGATACTAGGAAAACCGTCAGCACCACAGCAGCAAAGGTGCAAGCACGACGAGCTATTGTCCTCAATTCACTTCTATCGAGTTCCTTTCCTAGAGTTAAGAAGAGTGCAAGTGAAGCGGGAGGGTTGACCACAACTAGGAGTGGGATGAAGACTAGTGTGAAGGCGGCGATATCCATGAGCGGCCCGCCTAGCCCATCCTATTTCAAAGAGACTGGCCGAGGGATTCGTTTAGCAAGTGCAGGGTGGTGTCAACATCTTCCTTGGAGAGGGCCTTTCCGAGATGCGCTTCACGCTGCCTGAGAAGCTCGTCCAGCTGGATCCCTGAATCATTCGTCATCGAAGACCTCGATCTCAACCTTGCGTTTGACGAGGTCGGTGAACCTTGAGGAGTAGCGGGTGGCGCGCACGACGTGGTTGTCTATCCAGTGGTAATTGCCGCCCCTAGGCTTGCCCATCAGCAGGGTGTGGTAGCGGAAGCCCTTCTCGGCCAGCCACACCTCGGTGACCTCGCGGTGATTCTCGGTCCTAGCCGTGAAGAAGCAGATTCGATGGCCCTCATCGTACCAGCCGTTGATTGTCTCGATGGCGTCCGGGTAGGCCTCGGCAATGGCCATCCTGTGGGCCTCCTCATTGGGAATGTCCTCGCCTATCGTGCCGTCGATATCGATGAGGTAGTTCTTCGTCTCCTCAGGCAGTCCCGGACTGACATTCTTGCCAGACTCGTCGGTCTTATCGACTAGGTCCATACCTGTAAGCGGTGCGAAACCGTCCATAATGCCTCGTTCCTGAAATCCTGATTTAGGAAGTGGGTTCCCGGATTCCGAATCGTTCAAGAGAGGTTGGTCAGACGGCCTGCCGTGCCTGGAGCCTACGACAGAAGCCGTCGCGAGGCTGTTGTGAGGCGTGTTTCCCCCAATTTTGACAGAGCTCTGTCGAAGTACTTCGGCACCCAGACCCCCGATCCTGTGGCTGCTCAGGGCTCCCACGATGCGTACGTAATGGCCCTCCGGGCGCACGGCACGGATGTTGAGATCCTGGGCGCTTTAGATTCTCATCCTGACTGCTGTTTCGTCGAGGACTGTGCTGTGATGATTGATGGGGTTGCTCTGATTAGCAACCTAGGTGCGCCCAGCCGCAGGGGCGAGGAAGTGGCTGTGGCCAAGTATCTCTCTGAGGGCTCTGATCTCCTCAGGATGCCGCAAGATGCGACCCTCGATGGAGGCGATGTCGTATTCTTCGACGACCGTTACCTGATTGGGCTGTCCACGCGCACCAATCAGGCTGGAGCAGCCTTCCTGACTGAACAAGTCAAAGAGGAAGGTTTTGATGTGGAACTCATCGATATTCCATCCTCAACACTGCACCTCACCACCGTATGCTCTTCGCCCCGTGAGGGGACCTTGGTCGCAGCAGAGGGGCACCTGACTCAGGACCAGATAGGGCATCTAGCTGATGAAATATTGTGGGTCCCTAACTCAGATTCGTACGCGGCCAACACAATCGGCTACTCAGGTGACCGTGTAATCATCGCCGACGGATACGCCTCTACGAGGCAGATTATGCTGGATGCTGGTTTTTCGATAACAACTGTCGATATGGACGCTATCAGACAAGCCGATGGTTCTCTGACTTGCCTATCCGTATTCAACCGGTGACGCAGTCCCAACCATGAAGGGGACTAGCTCCTCACCAGTAACCCATGCATGTAGCAGGAAAAGTGTTTCTTGGCCTCGGAGCCGTGTTTCTATTACTCGGAATCGTGATGGCTGGATTGGGTGGAAACGCCCTAGAAGAAGTAGGAGATGTTGATGTTGAAGAAAAGAGTCGTTGGAACGGTATGAATGGAGATTTCTACTACGATAATACTGACGAAATAATGGTGTTCGTGAGAGACACCGTCAGGTGTGACGAGTTCACAGTGAAAATCACCAACGAGTCCGGTGAAGATGTGTGGAAGGCCGACGAATGTACATCGGACGGGTCCATGCCTGCGGGTTATCAAGACGATCCGGGCGGTTGGTATCACATGGGGTCTTTCGGCTGGGATCAGACAGAAGGTGACCTGGAAATCGAAGCGAGCGATGAGGTTTACCTGTTGGGCTTGTGGGATGTCGTCGGAGAAGAACTCGGAGAGGCCGCTGGCGGAATTATGGGGATTCTGGGTGGAGTGGGTCTTTCCGGCTGTGGGGTCTGCTTCCTGCTTCTTGGAGGCATACTGGCCGTCGCCCTGAATGATCCCAAGGAAGCAACGCAGATGCAGCAACCTCCGTCGGTCTGACCGAGGCATTGAACACGAAGGCGTCGCTCGCATGGGTGTGCGCTCGCGAAGTGGAATCGCCCTCCTGATGGCCGCCGTGATGGTCTCAGCGCCGCTCGGTGGCTGCTTATTCACTGAAGAAGAGGGTTCGGCGAGCGCATCCAGCCTGAGTGTGAGTCCTGAGGTCCTAGAGGCGGGTGTATTCCAGCAGGTCGAGTTAAGCGCCAAGGCCGCTATGTCAGTCTATGTCCCATATTTGGTCATCGACCCGGCAACTGGATTTGTGCAGAACTCGACCGTGATTGACCTCTTATCCGGATCAAGCGTTACTCTGGAAATGCTCGCTCCACCGAGGGTAGATAGTGTGTTGCTGGTGGTTGGGGATAAGGGGCGAGAGCATTGGCCGGCGCGTGACTCCAGCGAGTCCTGGATGAGTTGGTTGATGAGAGGAGGTGATGCTGGGAAAGATGGCAATGGTGTGATGCGCGTCACCCATGATGAAAACTCGACATTGGATACTGTCAACCACAGTAGCGAGCGCGGTGGGCGTGTCTCGGTCAAGACCATTGATTCCCTCAGACCACAAACCACAGGGCTCGATCAGGGCGGTGCACATTCCAGTGGATTACTGCATGGTAGGATAGTGTATGACAGGCTGCACGAGATTACAGATCCCGGGCTGGCTCTCGACGTTGATGGTCGCTCTGGCTACTGGGACAGGTGGGCCGGCCAAGGCAATCCGGCCTACGAGGACGCGGCTCAATACCTCATTTCCGAACTAGATTCGTTCGGATTAGAGGTGATGACTCACCGCTTCGAGTTTACTGACATCTTCAACATCCAGAATCCCGAGGCGTACAATGTCTGTGCGTACAAGTGGGGCTCCGAATTACCAAATGAATGGTTGGTGTTCGGAGCTCACTTCGACATCGCACCGCCTGCCAACGCCGTCATACTCGATCCCCACACCACCGGCTCGAGAACATACGGCACCCGTGTGGGAGCCTATGACAACACAGCTGGCACCTCGATGGTACTGGAGACTGCGAAGGTCCTAGCTGACTTTGAGTCCCGTCGAACGATGGTGTTCTGCCTGTGGTCTGGTGAGGAAGGAGGCAAGCGCGGTTCCGACTACTGGACCGAGTACTACGTGAAGGAAGACCACCCCGAGGTCACGGTCACGAATTACATCAATCTCGACATGGCAGGAGTGAACTGGCCCGGAGGGGGCGGGGCGCCGCACGGAGACCCTGATCCGCAAATCGATGAGGGTGGTTACCCGAAGGATTCTGAGATCTGGCCGATGCGAGTCTACATTGGTCCGGGGCCTAACCACGACAGTCTCGATCAGCCCGGGATGGTAGGGCTGTCTCAATGGATAGGAGGAGATGCACTCGGGCTCGAGGAACAGATGGGGACGCTGGTCGGGGTGAACTACACGGCAGACACCTGGAAGACCGATGTCTGGCTGGACATGGACAGACCCGAGATTATTGTCTACGAGGATACCACCGCGAGGAGTGACCATGCTAGCTTCCAAGATAATCTGGGAACGGTTACCGTTGGCTTCGGGGGGTTGGTAGACGGTTACTGGTGCTACCACCAGACCTGTGACACTCTTGAGGAGATGGAAGATTGGATGGACACTACTGGAAAGGACTACGGAGAGGAGAACTCTGGTGTCTCGAATCTCGTAAACAGCCTCGACATGATCACTTGGTGGGCTCTGATGATATTCTTCCACTGCGACGAGAAGCCTGTGCTGAATGCTATTGAGTAATCGAATAACTGCGGGCTTATTCCTATCATTGATAGGCACATTCAATAAAATGGCAGTTTTCCACACTTCATGGAACCCAGTAAACTCGCCACAATCGCCAAAATGCGTGCATTGGGCTACAGTCAGCGAGAGATTGCTGAAGAGATTGGTGTGAGCCAACCCTCTGTGGCCTACCAATTGCGCAAGCTCAAGCGAATGTCTGTCGAGGGATCGAGAGACGAATTGCTATCGAGGATCCTGCTCGGCGGCTTCCTCGGTTCGCTCTCTGGCTCCGCCCTAGCAGGATTCCTGCGTTTCTCCAACACTAATGACGAGAAGGAATCTCCTCTAAGTCCCGACACCTTTGATGACGCCATCTAGCCGAGGAGAGAGTTGAGATGTGTGAAGTTGAACCAAACTAGGCTGACACAGATTATCAACCATATCCAGAAGACTGGGATTGACCAAGTCCTGATTTTCTTTCCGTCCAACGGGCCAAAGGGAAGCATGTTGAACAGGGCGAGCACTGCATTCCCCCATAGCCATGGTTTGAGAATTACCTCACCCACAATAGGTTCTGCAGCACCGAGGAGGATTGCTATCAAGCCAAGAAACCATAGAGCCACATTGGTTACAGGCCCGGCCAAGGCAATCTTTCCAAATTGAGCACGGGTTGTATGGCCGGCGACCATCACAGCGCCGGGTGCCATGAATACGATGCCCAAAATCGCTGCAAGTAACACGCCAAAGCGAAGACCACTAGGTGATGCCCGAAACTCGGCCCAACAGCCATACTTGCGTGCTACCACCTTGTGGGCTATCTCATGCAGTAAGAAAGCGGGAGCGAGAGCGATGAGATAGACTACCCCCCCAAAGATGAATAGTTCGGGATAAGCCAAGGCACCACGGATGCCTTGGACAGACATGAAAGCTAGAGCCAAGGAGAGCGCAAGTGTTGCTTGTGTGAGGTGCTGGACCTCCGTCTTAGAAAAGTGCCAGATGGAGCCGGTGTGAACTGGTATGGGTCGGGCCTGTTCTTCGACTCCGAATATCCTCATGAAGGGCGCGCCCGAGCCGGTCGCGTGGACCACTCGAATGTGCGGCTGGCGCCAGTTTCCATCATCGCGAGCTGCGCTATGACTGCCTGGAGAGGTCTTCTTGTCGAATGGGTCGTCATCGAGCCAGTGCGCCCTCGGGTCTCTGTCGCGGCTCATCCCTCATCCCCCTCCAGAAGTTTCTCGACCTCAGAGAGAAGTTCCTCCCATGTCGGCATGTGCTTGGGTCGCTCACCGGTAATTTTTGCCAGCATTTTCTCTCTCTGTTCTGCGCTGAGTTCCACATCGTGCCACTCGTTGTTGTTGGCAACATCTCGAATTAAGGATCTTTGTTTCTTGTTCTTCTGTTTCTCGAACACAGCAATAATCTCCTCGATGGTCTTGGCTGGAGCCTTGCCCTGATGTGCATCGATGAGTGTGGAGTAATGAATCATCATCTCCCCGTGTGTTGAGTCCTCATTGTAATCAATTGGATTGGCTAGCATGGTCACGAATTCTCTTGCCAGTCTATCGGCCTTAGATGTGGCCTGAGTCGACAGTCGTTCCCTCGTCTTCGCGTGTGACGCAATACACAAGCGACAGCGTTCCGAGCCGGCGACATCTGGCTCGTCGCAGCATAAGCAGCAGACGGCGAAACCCATCATGTTCATCGAGGACCGGGGTAGGCTCACGTGCTCCGCTCCGACTCGACCGTCATCAATCCTACTCACAGCCTGTGCATTCATGAGTCGCCTGTTGTTGCATAGACCATGGACGCGCAGACGGTGCACGAGCGACGATGGCAGATCCTCGCTGTGATGAGTCTGAGCCTAGTAATCACCCTGCTGAATAACGTCACTGTCAATGTGGCTCTGCCCGAGCTCTCGAAGGATCTGGGGGCGGACAACACCGAGCTCCAGTGGATTATGGATGCATACGTCGTGGTGTTTGGAGGAATGTTGCTGGTGATGGGGGCCGTTGGGGATCGTTTTGGTCGCAAACCGGCCCTGATGATGGGTCTAGCAGTGGTGGGGCTGGTTTCCGCACTAACCGCCCAGTATGCCACGACATCTGATCACGTAATCGGTGCGAGGGCTCTAATGGGCCTGGGAGCGGCTCTGGTGATGCCTGCGACTCTGTCAATCATCGTCGTGGTGTTCCCTCCTGAGGAAAGAGGGAAGGCGGTCGGTATCTGGGTGGGCATGGCTGGGATAGGTGCGCCCATCGGCTTGCTGGTAGGGGGATGGGCGGTGGAAAACTACGACTGGAGGATGGTCTTCTGGATTAATCCCCCGTTAATTGCTCTGGCTATGGCTCTGGGTATGCTACTGGTGCCTAACTCCCGTGACGAGAAGGAGACGCCTTTGGATCCGGTTGGTGCGGTTCTCTCTGTCGGCGCTCTTGGTTCTATTCTGTACGCCATCATCGAAGGTCCGAGTTCCGGGTGGTCCAGCAATGGAGTCGTGGGCCTCGGTACACTAGGCCTGATTCTCGCTATTCTGTTCGTTCGTTGGGAGAGACGGACGGAGCACCCGATGTTGCCCATTGAATTCTTCCGGGACCGTGGATTCGCTCTAGGCCTAATCGCCATCAGTCTGGCCTTCTTCGTAATGTTCTCCTTCATGTTCACACAAATGCTTCACTTCCAGCTGGTGCGTGGCCACTCCGCGTTTGAGGCAGCCCTGCGCTTCCTGCCGTTGCCGCTTGGGTTGATGCCTGCCGCGGCGAACAGTGACCGACTCTGTGCGAAGTTTGGAAACAACAACGTGGTGGCCGTCGGGCTCACCCTAGTCGCCACAGCGATGCTAATCTTCACGACTGTAGAGATAGGCACGGATTACCTCGTTCTGGGTCTAATCTTCTTCCTGACCGGGATGGGGATGGGGCTCACGATGGCACCGTCAACGACCATGGTGATGGATTCCATACCACATGACAAGGCCGGCGTGGGCAGTGCGACGAATGATGCGAGCAGGGAAGTTGGAGGAGCATTTGGAATAGCCATTGTCGGCAGCGTTCTCAACGAGATCTATCAGAATAAACTGGTGGTGCCCGGTGGTCTGGAGGAACATTCGGGGGTTGTCTCCGAGTCGTTTCCAGCGGCTATGCGGATAGGAGGAGAGTTACTTGCTCAAGGCAACACGCTTGGGGCCGAATTAATCGAGAATGCGAGATGGGCGTTCGTCGAGGGTATGACGGATGCCGCAGTGGCGCCCGCAATCGTGGCTCTGGTCACTGCCTACCTCGTCAAGAGGTACATGCCCAGTGGTTCGAGGCGAGAAGGTGGGGAGAGTTCAGTCCCACCAGTTGAGTCGGTCGGTGAAAACCTCTCCTGACTTGACTGCCTGCAGCACGACTGTTGAGGGTGTGTCCGGCTTAGTTGGAGAGAACACGGAACAGGGGACAATCTCGAAGGTGCCGTCGGGCTTCTTCCATCGCAATTTGGCCTTGGCCTGGCCGCCATTCTCGTAGTACTCCATTCTGAATTCGTAGATTTCTCCGGCCTCGAGCTCTGCGGTTGCCTGGTGCTTGCCGACCTGGTCGTACCACTCATCGATTAGAAGCTGGCCGTCTAACCACAGCCTGACGCCGTCGTCGTTGCTGGTCTCGAGAGTGTACGAGCCGGTCTCCCTAGGCAGCAGGAAGCCGGACCAACGGATGCTGAACTGGTCGCTGCCGACTCCGGAGGGTCCACCACCTCCCCAATTAGTGTCGATGTTTGGGTCGACGCCGGAGACCTTGGGGTCCCCGGAGAGGTCCTTGTTGTCCCAAATCTCGGAGACCAGGCCGCCGCCGCAGTTGATCTGCACCACGGTCTCGGGCTGGGTGACCGCCTCGCTAGTTGAGTGGTTCCTCGCGCCCTCAGTGCCGTGGAAAATCAGGAAGAGTCCCCAGAACGGTCCTTGTAGTGCTAGAGCAGTCAGCATAAGCGCCGGTATGAATAGGGCCCAATACCACCCTTCCGGTTCCATCCCGATGCCGAACATGCCACCCCACCAAGTGAAGCAGGTGGAACCCACGAAACAGAGCCAGAAGAGGAGCAAGCCGATGTGAGTCAGGTGTATACCGCCGATCTGCTCGGCCGCCCTCGCCTCGTTTGGCTTGCCCCAGAAAGCCCATGTGAAGAGAAGGGTCGAGTAGCACCAAGGGTAGAGGGCTATGCCGGTGAGGAGGATAGCGAGCTCGCCCCACCCCCAACCCGCGTAAGATGAGAGAGCTTGCTCCCACATCCAAGGTATCCCCCAGACAGTGAGGGCGAAGAGCATCCAAAACACCCCGATGAACATCGTAATGCAAGCTGCCACGAACAAACCAGAGTCAAACTTGGCGGCCTTGCTGACCTTGACGTATTCACCTGTTCCCCCCGAGGGTTTGGAGTCCTTGGAATAGGTTGACACGAAATTATGGGGGGGGTTTGAGGATAAGGGATTATCCTACATTCTGGAAGCAGCGTACTCAACCGCGTTGTGGAAAATCGCCATGCCCTCGCCCTCACCGTGCTCGGTCTCCTCTCGTGTCCATGTTGCTCCCAACCAAGTAGAGTGGTTGGCCTCCGGGTGAGGCATGAGCCCGAACACGAGACCTGAGGGGTCACACACCCCGGCAATATTTCTCCAACTCTGGTTGGGTGAGACCGGGTATGGCAGGACCTCGTCGCTAGCTCCGGGGTATTCGGTGGAGGGATCGACGTAGCGGGCTACTAGCTGGCCGGTTTCGGCCCACTGATCGAGTAGATTGCGGTCGTCGGTTACGAACTTACCCTCCCCATGGCGAACAGGGACGCGCATGCGAGACACCCCTTTCGTCCAGATACAGGGACTGTCGGGGTCGAATTCGAGCGTGGCCCAGCGGTTCTCATAGTGCCCGCTATCATTGAGTGCAAGAGAAGCTGTCTGAGTTAGGCTGACTTCATCGTCGCCGGGAAGGAGTCCCATCTTGACCAAGACCTGAAAGCCATTGCAGATTCCTATCACTGGCTTGCCTGCCCTTACGAAGTCTCTGACCTGTTCTCTAAGGCCGAACCGCAGGCGGTTGCCCATCAAACGGCCGCTGCCAAGGTGATCGCCGAAGGAGAAGCCCCCGGGTACTGCCATGATGTGGTAGTCGTCGAGGCTGACTTCGCCGTTCACCAATCGATTGACGTGAATCTTGTCCGCCAAGGCCCCAGCCATCTCGAAGACTGCCATGGTCTCGGTCTCGCAGTTAATGCCAAAACCGGAGATTACCGCAACCCTAGGTCTCGCAGACATCACGCATCACCCCCCCAACGAGCCTTGCCAGGCCTTCTTCAACTCCGACATAGAGGCTTGCAGTGCCTCTGTATCGCCATAAGATACTGTGATTTCGTCGCCCACTTCCACTGTTCCCAATCTACTGCAAGAGTTACCCTTCATCGCAGCAGCAAAGGCATCGGAGTCTTCCGGAGACACGCTAACAAGAATTCTGCCGAGACTCTCACCGAACAGAGCCCCCCATTCGTCGAGGTGGTTGCAGTCTCTCTCAAGAGAGGATATGTCCGCGGACGCGCCTGAGTCTGATCCGAAGCAGCACTCAGCGAGGGCGACCGCGAGTCCTCCGTCACTGCAGTCATGGGCACTCGCAACTAGGCCTTCAGACATTGCCGAGGTCAGAGCGCGGTACATTGCGAGGTTGCGCTCGGGATTGATGCGCGGCACCTCGCCGCCAATGCCCCCCGAACCTTCGTCGCGGAACATATAGGCAAGTTCGCTCGCACCGAGTTCTTGATGAGTTTCACCGAGAAGATAAATGTGGTCGCCCGGGCACTTGAAGTCGCTTGAAACTGCCTTGCGCACGTCGTTGTGATTACCAATCAAGCTGAACAGAATGGTGGGCGGGACGCTGATCTTCTCGCCGTGCATCGTGACATCATTTTTCATCGAGTCCTTGCCGCTGATACACGGTAGTCTGTAGGCCCTGCAGACTTCGTCTATTGCTCGATTGGCACGCACTAACTGTGCAAGTTTGTAACGTCCGTCTGGTGTCTTAGTAGATTCCACAGAATCGGGCCAACAGAAGTTGTCCAATCCAGCTATCATCTCAAGATCAACTCCGACGCAGACTGCATTGCGCAGCGCCTCGTCAACACTTGCAGCAGCCATAGAATAGGCATCGATGTCCGAGTACCGAGGAGTGATTCCGTTCGAGATTACGGCCCCCTGAGTTCCGCCAAGTAGGGGTGCGATGACCGCAGCGTCTCCAGGAGCGTCGTGGTTGACACCACAGAACGGCTTGATGACTGTCTGTGCGATGACTTCGTGGTCATAGGAGCGGACCCAGGCCTCCTTACTCGCCACGTTCGGTCTCGCCATCAACCGAGACAACACATCGCCCATACCTGTGGCAGACATTGAGGGTGGCCAGAATGGCTCGTGCTGGGGGGGTGTCCACTCTGATTCGAGTTGCAACTGTGGGCAGCCGTCGTGCAAGAAGGAAATCGGTATGTGAGCTACCGGAGTATCGGCGAAGCGCACAACGAATGCTCCCGAATCAGTGAATTCTCCAATGTTCGTAGCCTCAACCTCGTGGAGTAAAGCAAGAGTTTCGAATGCCTCACAGTCCTCCGGCCTTACGCCCACCGTCATGCGCTCTTGTGACTCCGAAACTAGGATTTCCCACGGTGATAAACCGGCCTGTTTGAGGGGAACAACTTCCAGGTCTATCTCCGCTCCGTTGGTGAGTTCGGCCATCTCCCCCACACTGCTAGACAGGCCGCCAGCTCCGTTGTCAGTGATAACCTGAATAATTCCAGTATCCCTCGCTTCGATGATCATATCAATCATCTTCTTCTGGGTAATTGGGTCGCCAATTTGTACCGCAGAAGACGGGCTCTCTTCTGTCAGCTCGAGACTGGAGAAGGTGGCTCCGTGGATACCGTCGCTGCCAACTCTTCCTCCGACCATGTAGATGATATCACCCGAACTTGGAGTCTTGTCATGGCTCTCACGCCCATCGGAGAGCCGGCGAGGCATGATGCCGACGGTACCACAGTAGACCAGTGGCTTGCCGAGGTAGCGCTCATCGAAAACCATGGCTCCGTTGACTGTGGGGATACCTGACTCATTGCCTCCGGCGCGCACCCCAGCGTGGACCCCTCTGAATACCCGAGAAGGGTGGAACAGGCCGGGTGGTAGGTCTCCTGTGTAATCAGGTGGACCGAAGCAGAAAACATCGGTGTTGGCGATGGGGCGGGCGCCCAGCCCAGTCCCGAGGATGTCGCGGTTGACTCCAACTATCCCGGTTATTGCCCCCCCGAACGGATCCAAAGCACTCGGAGAATTGTGAGTCTCGGCCTTCATGCACAGGCTCCACTCATCGTTCCAGGCGATTACGCCTGAATTGTCGTGAAATACGCTCAGAAGCCAATCGACCTCTTTCTGAATGTCCAATGTCGGGCTCACGATATGTGTCTTGAACAGTGAATCAATGACCGAAGATTCCCCTGTCACGTTGTCCTTGTGGTTGATCCTTGCTGCGAATATCTTGTGAGAGCAGTGCTCAGACCAAGTTTGCGCCAGACACTCAAGTTCAGCATCTGTAGGGGCTCCAGCGGGCAAACCAAGGCTCTCCCTCGCCACTCTGACTTCGGGGTCGCGATAGTGCGCCTGAATGGCGTGCATCTCATTGAGATTGAGGGCGAGCAACCCTGTCTCACTAATCTCCTCCAACTGCTTGTCGCTCACCTCAAGGTCGACGAAAGCAGGCTCAGCGAAGACAGCGGGGGGTCTGTCGGGAAATCCCAGAGAAGGCCAACGAGCGGAGGCACAATCATCTGCTCCCGCAATAGCGCAGCGCTCAATCATTGGATTGTGAATCATAGCGGCAAGTTCGGAGGGATTGGTGCCTTCTGGAAGGCCCCAGAACATATAGGTCCGGCTTGTTGCAACTTGGGACTGACCTGCCAATCTCGGGTATAGGGTGATGAGTCCGTCGAGGCCCGCCTGCCCGGCGTTATCCGTCACCCCGGGTTTGAACCCGACTTGGATGACAGCCTCAGGAGTATGGGGGAACAGGTCGTTGGAGTTCAACAAGGCCTCGTTGCTGGAACCTATCTCAATTACGGGGTCGGCGAACAGGTCGTACACCGATCTCTCAACCTCATCCTGACTCATCTCAGCCTTGATCAGGTACCCGAGGTTGACTCGTACTCCTCCAACCTTGATTCCGTAATCGGCAGCCAACATAGTGGCCACGCTGTCGCCTCGGGCATCAGGCAACCCCTCCATATCCCGAGTAGTGACCTCGACCGCGTGAACGGTATCGCTTCCGCTCATGCGTACTATCGGCTGCCGCCCGTCCATGAACAAAGCGGCTCAGGCCGTAGGCCTGATTAGCCTGGCAGAAAGGGAAAGGCTTGAGAGAGGGTCGGCGGCGAGAGGGTTCGATGCGAACCGAGGAGGTGTGGGGCGCTAGATGGCGGGCTTGTGCTCATCCTCTGTCTCATCGCTTCATGGAAACAGCTGCTGAGAAGGGAACATTGGTAGTACTAGCGGCCGATCTTGCGACCACTGAAGAACTAGTGCGACTCATCCATCAAGTTGGCCCTCACATTGCTGCACTCAAGACTCATGTGGATATGGTCGAAGATTTCTCGCAAGAGTCATGGCGAGAAGTAGTAGATGCGGCTAAGTCACACGATTTGATGCTCTTCGAAGACCGTAAGTTCGCCGACATAGGCAAAGTCTCACAGACCCAGATGGGAGGAATATACGACATCCGCTCTTGGGCCGACATCGTCACCGCCCACCGCGTCTCCGGACCGGATATTGTCGATGGTATCGCTGCGGGGTGGGATGAGGTACAGAGAATAGGAGGGGTGTTCCTCTTGGCGCAGATGTCGAGTAGGGGTAATCTGCTATCTGAGGGCTACACAGACGAAACAATCGTCACCGGAGCTGCTTCACCCCATGTACTCGGATACATCGGCAACGGCAGTTCACCGGACGAGATATCCTCTCTGAGAAAAAAGGTCGGCGAGGGCAAGATGATCTGGACGCCGGGGGTCAACCTATCAGCCGACGAAGGAGTCCTAGGGCAGCGCTACGGCCATCCATCGGATGCCATCAGGGCTGGTTCGGACGCGGTCATCGTGGGCACGGGAATACATGGCTCGGACGACCCCGCTGCGGCGGCCAGGGCATACGCAGATGCGACTTGGACCGCCCTGCAATCAAGATGAGAGAATGGCCTTCAGAAGGCGCTCAAATCAATGACTATGATGGGGTCGATATACTCCAAATAGACCCCCACTTGGGCGCCCACAGCGGCCAGAACAATGAGAATGAGAATCCTACGACCCCATCCTCGCTTCTTAGCTGGCAGTTCCGGTTTGGATTCGAGGGAGTCTTCGGACGGCATCTCGACTGCTTCCAGCATCGGTGGCATCAACGGCGGCATCGGCATGACTGGTGTCTCCGTCTCCTCTACCTCAGGGTAGAGTTCATCGAGATCGGCGAGACCCGGGGCAGGAGGTATTTCGCCCATCATCGTCTCCCATTGTTCGTCAAACACCGACTGTGTGAGGGGGGTGACAAGAACACCGACGGCTCCTGTGGAGTAAGCGGCGTCCCGGGCCTTGGTAGTACCTGATCTGGAGGTAATAATGGCTATTCTCGCACTGTAATCAGTCTCGCGCATCTCAAGCGCTGCTATGTGACCGTTTATCGAAGGGATATCAAGGGCGAGGAACACCAAGTCGGGCTGCAATCTAACGTATTCGTCAACCGCTTTGTCACCGTCACCACAGAACTCAGTACGCCATCCTTGATGTTTCATGATACTGCGTATCCTGCCCTCAGTGGTGGCGTTGCCAACCACCACAAGCGCAAGTGGCTGCTCTTCGGTGGACATCTTCACACCGACGTGCGGGTCGCGCTTCAAGAACGACGCGGTCGCTGGTCCGGACCTCACTCCAGAATAGAATCAATGAGCCATGCTGGGTCGAAGTCGATGAGATCGTCGTAACCTTGGCCGACGCCCGCCAGTACTATCGGTCGGCCTGTGGCGTGGGCGATCGAAAGAGCGGCCCCGCCTTTGGCATCGGTGTCGAGTTTGCAAAGAGCGGCTCCGTCAAATCTCAACATGCGTTGGAATTCGACGGCCTGTGTGACCGCGTCGTTGCCCGCTAAGGCATCGGCCACAAAAATCACCAGATGGGGTTGTGTGACCCGATGGACCTTGCGTAATTCCTCCATCAGATTGGTCTTGTTCTGCATCCTGCCTGCGGTATCGATGATTACAACGTCTTCTCCTCGCGCCCTCGCACTCTCTACAGCGTCTCGGGCAACTGCGGCTGCATCACCTCCTCTTTGACTGCGAATACAACGTACACCGAGGCGTTCTGCGTGAATTGCAAGTTGATCGATTGCGCCGGCTCTGAAGGTGTCCGCGGCGGCCAACACTACGCTGCGACCCTGTTGGGTCAATCTGTTAGCAATCTTTGCAGTAGTGGTCGTCTTTCCTGTACCATTGACACCGACCAACATGATAACTACCGGGGAACTGTCTTCCAAATGGGCGCTTACGGTCTTGTTAAAATCCCAGTATCCTGCTTCTAGGAGACGGAGCAAGGTGCTTCTGAGTGCTTCCTCGACAACTACCTCAATCTTCTTGGTGGTGGAGATACGACTGCCTATGAGTGTCGCCTTGAGTGTATGAATGACATCCTCGACAGCACTTTGCGCCATATCAGATGACAGTAATTCCTCCTCAAGCTCCTCTAGAATCCTGTCCAACTTATCGCTGCTCATCACCACACGGCCGCCTGTCTTAGTGACTGAATCACCAAGGTTGATCTCGATCTCGACGGGCCCACTGGCGACAAGATCGTGTCCGGTAGTGCTCTGCATCGGATCCTTGGTTGTAGGTTTCTCTGACTCAGTGGGTCGCTCGGCCTTCTCCACGGATGCTGCTCGGCGGGCCTTCTTGCGTTCTTTACGACCGATCGGTTTGGCGAAAGGGTCCTCAGTAATCTCGTCAGAATCATCCCACTCTTCCTCAATTTCTAGAGTGGGTTTTGGGGTGGCTTCCTGGGGAGTTGGTCTAGCCTCTTCTAGGGCTTCTTTCAGACGCTTACCCTGCTCCACAGCCTCTTCTGCCTCGACGGAGTTTTCCTCAGCAGTGATTTCTTTCTCATCGGTTTTCTTGAAGCGTTTTTTGAAGCGATCGAACAGCCCCATATGCTCGCCTCAGTCATCTAGAGTGAGGTCGGTACCTCGCTTACGCCGCGCACGGCGGGGGGCGGGAGTACTGGGTGCCGGCTCTTCGGTAATTGTCTCTGGTTCCAAACCCTCTACGCTCTCATTGAACTTCTGTGCGAGGTCGACAGTAGAGTGTTCCAGTTCGTCGAACTCCGTCTTCATCCTCTCAATTATGGTGATTAGTTCATCGCTCCTCTTGGTGAGAATCTCGGCTGCCTCTTCTCTGGTACGCTCGGCCTGTACCCTGCTGCCGATATCCACTACAGCACCGCCATCTGCTGGGATGTCGGCCACTATCTGGACACCTGAGCCAAGAGGGATCATGGCTCCTTTGGCCCCTTCGTCGGGAATGGCCAACAGGGCCTCAATGGCTTGCATCTGCTCAACACGAATAGATTCTAGTTGACGTACCTGCTGCTCGATGGCCTGCATACGCTCGCGATTAACTTCGACCAGTTGGGCGATGTGTTGTAGCTCCTCGCGGTCGACTGCCATCAAGCCGCTCGTGATGCCCGACACCCATGAAGCCGTCGGGGGTCATTCGCCGTCCCAGATTCCCTCTGCGATCATGAACTCCATGACCTTCGCGGACACGTTGGCGTGATTGCCTCCGCGTACTCCTGTCGCTGAGACCTTGAATACCTCGGCTGGAATGTCCTCCGCCTCACGTATCTCATAGCCGACCTTGCGGCCATACGAGACGGCTTCTATGTCTGGCATAATCCACGCCTCGACATCCTCACCTTGGTAGCGGTGTTCTATCATCCGTTTTCGCATCAGAGCCGAGTAGGGGTCCGATTCAGATACAGGTGTGTCCCGAATACCTACAATCACGCGCTTACCTTGGTCGAGCTCTTGTTGAATGAGCCATTCGTGACCGACATGTAGCGGTTGCCAACGCCCAGGTAGCAATACTCCCTTCGGTTTTTCGAATAAATGCGCCAACCGGTCGACTAAATCCTCGACGCCCTTACCATCTTCTCCACTTGAGTCAAGAGAAAAGTGAGCGCATTCTGGCTCGTCAAACGGGTCGGTTATTCCAGTAAAGTTGGAAATCTCTCCGCTTCGGGCCTTTGCGTACAGTCCCTTCGCATCACGCTTCTCACAGACCTCTAGAGAAGTGGAAACGTGTACCATCATAGCGTTTCCAGGGAGAATATCGAGGATCTTCAGACGGACATCCTCGTAAGGTGTGATGAAGGAGCATAGGACGTTTGTGTGCTTGGATATCATCTTGGCCATGCGAGCCACCCCTAGCAAGTGGCGCTCGCGGCCTTCACGACTGAAGTCGGTGTTTGAGAAGAAATCGCGTATGGTGTCGCCATCTAGCACTTCGCAACCGAAGCGCTCGGCCGCAGTCATGGCGATGGTTGTCTTACCTGCCCCTGAGAGGCCAGTTAGCCAGACTACACGATTGTCCATCAAAGCCACCTGAAATACGGCCGTGCCACAGTAGTTCCCTATATCACACCGCCGGGAGCGCGTACAACCTATATCGTACGGGGGGCAGGAGTAGTTGTGTCGATGATGGAGAATTTGATGCCCGATGTAGGGGCTTTCCTGTTAGGAGCTCCGAAATCAGGGACTACTTGGTTGGCCAACGTGTTGGAGCAGCACCCCGGAATCTGTATTTCGAACCCGAAGGAGCCGAATGAGGTTGCGACACACAGAGGTACCTTCGGTAGAAATGTCGGTGAGCCAGATTGGGAGAGATATGCAGGCTGTTTCAAGGGAGAGGGGCTGAAGATGGACTGCTCGGTACACGCACTCGCCTGTCCGGTTGCTCCTAACAGAGTCGCCGAGCATTGGCCGGAAGCGCGATTTGTGGTCTGCCTGCGGGAGCCTGTAAGTCGAACTATCAGTCATTGGGGGATGGTGCTTGATACTGAAGAGGATGTGCAGAACGGTGCTGACTGGTCCGACTTCGCCTCAGCGTGGCGCGACCAGCGTTTGAGCTGCGACACCCTATACGGAGATTGTATGAGGAGGTGGTTGGAGTGTTTTCCCAGAGACCGTTTCCTATTGCTTGACTCGAAAAGAATGAGAGATGAGTCGAGTACTGTTCTGGCTGAGGTGGCAGAACACTTCGGTGTGGAGGCTTTCGACTTCGATCTGCATGAGGTGCATAATGCCAACACGGCCGACGACAGAAGACCTCTGACCTTCTTTGGAAGGGGATTTCGTTTGGTTGCCTCTATGGTGCCTAAATTCTTGAAGGGCCCTTTAGTCTCAATGTTGCAAAAACGGGGTGTGAATATCTACAAAATGCCAGTTCTCAGCAAGGGACGTATGGCTAGGGAGATTCCAGATATCTCTGAGTTGAGTGCGTTGACTGAGGAGTTGCGGGCAGATCTTGAGTTGTTAGAAGCATTGACTGGATTCGATACCTCGGCCTGGAGAATTGAGAATTGGTAATTCGCTAATTCCACCAGTCTTCATCATCGGTTCCACAGTTACGAAGGGTTTCCTGTACGAAGTCGTCAACCATTTGCCATGGTTGATTTTCACCAGAGTTCCTCTCTACGTTCACTATTTCCTCTCTGATTATTTCATCTCCCAGTAGTTCCTTTATCGAAAGGTGGTCGTCCCCCCCTTTGTCCCCTAGGAAAGAAAATTCCAGTTGTCTTCCTTTCTCCTTTGTATCCTCAAGATAAATCAATTTGGAGTCCCCACCGAAACTGGATATAATTTCCAACAATTCTGTTGTCGACCGTGCTTCAACCTCCTTCTCTTTAGTTCCGTCTATGAGTACTGAGAAAGTGCGAAATCCTCCCTCGAATTTTTTGGCCCGAGCATCTAATGCCTGAGAGATCGCGAGGGCCTCATCCATGTCCATTGAATCAAAGTTTTTCTTAATCCACGCAGACCTTGCCATGACTTGAAGCTCTATCGCCTCGGGACCAGAGTTCCAGCTGCCCTGGACTTGTCCACTAGCCCATACCACCGTCGAAACCAGTTTGTACCTCTTGTGGGAGTGTTCTGGGAGGGTCTTCTCGAAGGACCTCGCGGTGAAAAGGGCGAGGAGTGGGAGGAGGAGGCAGGTCGATGCACAGAGGAGATTGTACAGAACAAATTCGATTCCCATCATCTGAATCCATGTATGAGTTATCAGAACAGCATCTGAGTGATCGTTTGGGTTCACGTACGCAGTCGTATTGGAACCCACGGGGTAGTCCTCAAGCCACTGGTGGGCCGCTCCGGAGGCGTAGAAATTCACGTACTTCTTTGAATATGAAGTGCTCTTATGTGTCTCACCATCAATCTGCCATTCGAAAAAGATAGTTGGATGGTAGCACCACTCGCCACACCCAACGGTCTCATAGACCACTCCGGTGTCAAGAATCTTGGCGTCTTCTGCTTGCCATTTGGAGGTCTCCTGAGAGATCCCAGATGCGATGTTTACGGTGGTGAATATCAGAAATATTGTTGACCCAACTATGACCCATATCCTAGGCGCCCTGTTGAAAGCAAGGACTGAGAAGTGCAACGATGAGGCTTTCAAGACGATTCTCCAGAACCCATAAGGTCGTCTCTCAAACAATGTATTGTATAGTTATCCACGGCATCAGATTATTTCTGAGCCAAGACCCATTCAGTAATCCACTTCTCGTCTGATGTGACCAGGAAGTATGGGTTCAGAATCTCGTCGACCAAATCGTAATCGAGTTTTTTTCCTTCTGGGCCGAGGACCTTTCCCCCAGCAGCCACTACTACGGCGTGAGCCGCGGCTATATCCCAACAGGATGTTGGACCGAAGCGGGGATACAAATCGGCCGATCCTTCTGCGACCACACATGCCTTCAGAGATGAGCCAAGACGAAGTAAGTCATACTTGCCTAGTGAGGCAGCGAATATTTCGTCCCTCTCTCCTCTGTGAGAGCCACTGGCCACTAGGCGTACTGGTGCAGGAGGTGAGCTTGGACGAACCAACATCGGTCCTGAGCCAGAAGGTGCTCTGCGTTCTGCAGGTACACCGATTCCACCAAGCCATGTTGTGTTGGTTACTGGAGCATGAACGACGCCAAAAATTGGTTCCCAACGTCCCTCTCGATGAGCCATCATAGCGATGTTTACTGTGAACATACCATTTCTCTTGATGAATTCCTTAGTCCCATCTAGTGGGTCGACTAGCCAACAAGATGGAGATGAGGTGGGGTCGCCTATTCGGCCTTCCTCGGAGACTATCGGGATGTTGTTGTCTATGTTCTTGAGGCCGGCTATTATGACCTCGTGGGCAGCTAGGTCGGCTTCAGTAAGTGGTGAGTCGTCGTCTTTCTTCGTGACTTTTACTGGTGAGGATTTGTTGTAGACTTCCATTATCGCCTCGCCTGCTCGTAGTGCGATGGTGACTACTGCCTCGTGGTCGATCATACGAACACCGGATTCAGTAATCCTGCAATTCATCCGCATGGGACTCTAATCTACTTCGAGACTCCTCATCGAGATGGAACAAAAACGGGTCCTCATCACCGACGATGTTTTTCCAAGAGGACATCGTACGAGCCCATATCTCCTCTCTGGAATTCCATTCCAACCATCGATCCACAAAGTCACAGTGCCTCTGGATCTTCTCATCTTCTGGTTCCATGCGACGGAGTATAGCATTCGTCTGAGCGAGAAGGATTCCGAAGGGAGGATTCAATTTGTAGGTGGTGAAAGGATTGCGCTCCTGAACCACAGTGAGGTGCTCACGCCAGAGGCCTAACGTGGCATCATAGAAGCGACCGATTAGGAGAACGGTGAGAAGAACCGATGCACCAATGGCGAAAAGACCCCAATATGTAGTGGATATGCCTAGGAAAGTGCCAGAGAAGAACGGGCGCCAACGCACATAGGGCCAAATCAACAGCGTCAGGGTGGTGGTCCAGAATCCCATTGAGATGAGTGTCTGGCTCTGTTGAATCCGCCAATACTGCCGCATGAACCACTTCTTCATCATACCTATCCTCCTGTGGGTCTCCTTTCACCGTTGCGCGTCTGGGTCTGATTGGATGGGGTTCTACCCTTACCCCACAATTAGGGATGGGTCGATGTATGAAGCGAGGTTATCTTGGAACTCGATCTCCTCTGCAAACGCTCTCTCGAGTTCACGGCGGGTTTCGTCATCTAAAACAGATGAATCTGTAGACACTGGTTTGAATCCAGGTGAACGGATAGGGTCAAGCACGGCTCGACGCAGCCTTTTGGTTGGAAGGAGAATCTTGGCCATCCCTGAGAGGAATGAGGGGGGTGTGCGAAGTAACTTTGCCCAACCTGCAGGATTCATCCGGCCTCTCTCATTGTAACGAGGAAGTTTGGTGCCTTGTGGCATCTCATTGGTACCCAACCATGAGAGGATTTTGTTGGTCGTAGCCAGTGGGTCGGCGGCAATTGAAGATAGTGGGACTACTCTAACTCGCTCACCCAGCTCTCCGACCCAACGCAGGGTAGGTGCCTTCAGGCGGGGGAACTGGAGGAAGCTGTAGGTCTCAGGTATATCTTCGTCAGGGAGGAACGATTGGTTTCGAGATAATTCGATCATAGTGGCCCGATCAGTGTCGTACTCCATCAACCTCTTGCGGTGTTCTTGATGCATACTAAGCATCAGGTCCACGGGATGACGTAGGGTGATTATGACTCGAGCGTCTGGTAAATGCTCGGACACCGCTTCGAGTGCACGTTGGGAATAGAGGTGGAAGGTGGATTTATCCATCACCCATTGGTGTTCATCGGCCCCATCGAGATCGGCCCTAGGAGCTAGGATGGCTGTCCCTTTGGGATGAATTGGTGATGTGGGAAACTCTGCCGGGCCGGCCATCAAGAAGTGGCTTTCATTCTTCCAAGGGTGATGTATCTCCTCATGTGAGGCCAGCCAATGCATCAATGAGGTGGTGCCAGTTTTCGGGCCGCCAATCAACAGTAGGTTTGGAGAGGGATGGAACCTATGCACTCTCTGACCTCCATAGGGACGATGTCGAGTGTGGCTTTGAACGCCGCGCTTGAGATAGGGTTTCATTCCTCTTCGGAAATGGTAGTGCCACGAAAGTGGGCAACTACGATCGGAGCGATAGAATCGGAAGGGGATATCTCTTCGAGGCTATCGATCAAGACGAAGCGTCGAGGTACGCCATGGCGGCTGCCGAAATTGGAGTATATGCGATGTCTAGCATCGTCCTCATCGAGGGCGACTAGGTCATGACTGAAGCCTTGCTGGCTCTTGCGGGCCTGAAAACTACCTATTGCCCGATACGCCTTCATCGCGCTGGCCACCTGAGGTCGTGATATAAACGCCACGAGACCGGTGGGTTGTACAACGCGGTGATACTGGTGTTGATTCCCCCTCAGCCCCTCAAGGTTCAATAGCAGGTCCACAAGATTGTTGTTGAGTGAAATGACTGATAGTAACCCTCCACAGGGACTCGGGGAAGAGGAAGGTCCGGATTTAGCCACACGCCTCTCGGATATGTCACCCGAGCGACTTGCTGAAGAAGTGATTTCGGTATGGGAGGAAGTGCTCAGAGTTGAAGGGGAATTGGCCACTGCACGACAACGCGGTCGTGCCCTGGAGATGGAGTTGGATGCGCGAGAGAGTTCTGGATCTAACAGAGCTAGGGTGGCTGAATTGGAAGAGGCTTTGCGAGTAGCGGATTCGAGGATTTCCCAGATGGAGGCACTGTTGGAGAATGAGCGTGTCCGCCGGGCCGATATTGAAGTAGGTGGTGAGAGGGGTCGATTGGTGGAACTGCAGGATGAAAATGCCCGCCTTCTGCGTTCAGAAGAGGAGCATGTGATGTTGATACTCGATATGGAGGCGCAGCTCGAGCGTTTAGTTGATGAAGTTGAAAATCTTAGGCGCGGTTCATCTCAGTGATGAGTTGGGACAATACTCGTTGGAGTTCGTCGGCGTCGTCGAACTCCTCGGCGAGATTTCCTGTGATAATCCAATCAGCACCGGCCTCCGCTGCCTTCCGGGCGGCGACACCGTCACGGATACCACCACCAACCACAAGAGTGAGTTTGCACGCCTCCTTAGCACTTCGAATTAGGTTCTCCCCCACTGGAGAGGCGGCCCCACTCCCTGCTTCGAGGTAGAACATGCTGAAACCGTATGATTCGGCTGCCATCGCATAGGATTTAACGCGATCTTCGTCATCGGGCTGAATGAGATCGGCTTGGCCTACCTGTCCTGCCTTCCCACCCGGTGCACAGATTAGATATCCCATCGGCAAAGGAGTCACGCCCGCCTCTCGAATGAAAGGGGCGCCGGCGACCTGTTCCTCGATTAGAAACCGGGGTGAGGTGCTGTTCATTAGCATCATGAATGTAATTCCATCAGCGGCAGGGGAGAGGGCAGCAGCACCCTGTGGGAAGAGTATGATTGGTACTACCCACTCCTCTTCCTCAGAGGATGAATCTTGACTAGAAGCCCATGTGACTAGTTCTAGAGCCTCCCGTATAGCGATGATTGTATCATGCACATTATCCATATCTGTGTCGGAAGATCCACCCACCAGCACCATCCGACTACCGGCTGCTACAGCGGCAACACATCTCTTTGCGGCGACTTCTGGACTCTGGTCTACAGGGTCAATGAGGATGGCGTGACGGGTCGCTGTTCCAGGTTGGCAGACATACCTTAGGAGCCAGTCAGGCTTATCACTCACAAATGACCGTCCTGAGTTTCCCATCTAAATCGTTCTTATCGGAAATCATACAGCTCATCATACGAATCCACACCAGAACCGATAGACCCACCACCCCGAAAAGAGATTTCCTGGCGGTCCTCATCAATCTCGAGAATGGTAGTACGTAGAAGGAATTGGCCCCCCCTAGAAGCCAATCGGATCGCGAGGATTTTTGTCAACCAGGAGTGTGCGGTTTTGGATGGGGTATCTTGATCAATCCCATTGGGAATCGTACTATACCAGTTTTCAGGAATGGTCGCCAATGCCTGACTCAACACGATTTCCTCTGAGAATGGTATCTCTGGAAACCCAATCTCTGCTTCTTCTGTGTAGATGGTTACATGAGCAGAGGGGGTTTCATCAAAAATAGAATGGGCACATTCTAAGGCCATTTTAGGTGACCCGAGAATTGCTACATCCACTAACTAACCACCCCAATAGAATTCTTCACAATATCTAATGCAAACACAGGACACGCTGGGATACAGAGCTTACAATGAGTACAAACCGGTTCATCTACATACACCATTACTCCTTCAAGATGAAGAGCGTCAACAGGGCATAGGGCTATGCAAGCTGCGCAGCCAAAACACCGATCTTCATCAACTTTGAAGACCGCGCCAATCAATCTGGACATATTATGTCGAGACGAAACCACTTCCTAAAAGTGCCCCCACCCCTTCATTTCCATTGAAAGATAGATTTTAGATGATGATTCGATTTGAATATAGAAATTTAATCATATTTCGATAGCCAATCGTAGGATGTAGCAGAAGTGAATTAATCATTCTTACAGATCTCATGAGTAGATACTGAAGTTGTTACTTTTCGACTGGAAATGAGAGGGATGGAGGGGTTGCCTGATGAAAGATGAGCGACACGGCCCCCTGTGGTCCTCTATACTCCTGGACATACCAGCACCTATCCGGACGAACCGGTTGAGCGTGGTTTGAGAGCTTTCTTTCTCGGTGGTGGAGATGAAGTTGGGAATGTTGGTTGTATCTTGGAAGACTCTACTGGAACGCGTCTTCTAATTGATTATGGATTAGCACCAACACGTCCTCCTAAATATCCTGCAGAATGTCCTAGTGTAGATCATGCAATTATTACTCACAGTCATATCGATCATATTGGAATGGCACCTTGGTTAGTAGGGCACCTTGGTACTAGATTACATGCAAGCCCACTTACTGCTGCCCTCTCAGAAGTTATGTGGAGGGATACCTACAAAGTTTCGAAGATTGAAGGCTATCCTTTAGCATGGGATAAACGAGATTTGGGGGAAGCATTGCAGGCTTGGACGACACACCAAATAGGTGATTGGTTTGAAATTGGAGCGTGGAAATGTAGGTTTCACCGGGCAGGGCATATCCCTGGTGCTGTAATGATTGAAATTGAGACACCAGAGTTACGTATACTTTGGACAGGAGATATGGACACGAGAGCTAGTCCGAATACTCTAGGAGCTTTACCGGTTGAGTGTGATATATTATTCCTTGAGGGAACTTATGGGAACCGAATACATCCTCCTCGTATAGAAGAGGAGCAACGTTTTGTCAAGAAAGTCCTCGAGGTAGTGGATCGAGGTGGGACCGCTCTTATCCCAGCATTCGCTTCTGGTCGCGGCCAGGATATTCTTAGGATTCTCCGCAGAGAAGCCCCACGTTTAGAGGCACACTATCATGGGATGGGAACAAGAGTTACACAGATTTGGATGGAACATCCCGAATCAATACGGGAACCGAAACAGCTCGCTAAGACTTGGCGTTGGTGTCGACGTGTCTCAGGAAAATCCGACCGGCGTAAAGCCTTGGATGCAAATGTCATTGTGAGCACAAGTGGAATGCTCGACGGCGGCCCTGCGATTTGGTATGCCAATAGACTCAGACACCATAGGGCCAATGCCATTCTTCTAACTGGGTATCAAGCAGAGGGTTCTGGAGGGCGGTTGCTCTTGGATGAAGGCAAATTGCGAATATTCGGTAACATCACCCCAATAGATCTCGAGGTCGAACAATTCTCTCTCTCAAACCATGGGGGGCAGAATGAACTCGTTTCCTTCGCACGGGCGTGCGCACCGCGCCATGTTGTTATTTTTCATGCCGATCAGGATGGTAGAGAGGCACTTTCAGCCCAATTTACAGGGGAAATGAAGGTCCATCTTCCTATCAATAGAGTTGAGATACTCCTAGAATAACTCCCTTTTCCCTGCGAACCATTCATAGGCCGCTCGAAGCATGCCTCGGACTACCTAGGCGTGAGCTGTGGTATAGTAGAAAAATAGGTGAAAAAATGGAAGCATTAGATAAACAATTTGGAGTGACAGAAGCGGGAACTACTGTCGATGCAGAGATTAGGGCTGGGGTGACGACATTCTTGACAATGGCGTACATCCTTTTGGTTAACCCAGCCATGCTCTCGATCGCAGGAATTCCCTTCGATGACGCACTGTTTGCGACGGCAATTGCCGCCTTCGTAGGCTGTACGATAATGGGGCTTTACGCAAACTTACCGTTTGCATTAGCCCCTGGAATGGGACTGAATGCGTACTTTACGTTCGCAGTGGTTCTCGGTATGGGCATATCTTGGCAGGTAGCCCTAGCCGCAGTGTTCGTTGAGGGAATTATATTCCTCTTGATGTCGATACCGGCTATCCCGGTAATCGGTGGATGGAGAACCATAATGATCAACTCAATCCCGACGGATTTGAAGATAGCCACGGGCGCCGGTATCGGCATGTTCCTGGCAATCATCGGTCTTCGAGAGATGGGTTGGATCCAAGACGACGGAGCCACCTTGGTCAATCTCGGGGCGACGGAGTCGTTCACCTACGAACACGGAGCATTCATCGCCATGGTCTGCTTGATTTTGATAGCCGTGATGATGGCCCGCGGAATCAAGGGCGCAATCATCATCGGCATTGGACTAGCCTCGGTCTGGGGTTGGACGGTTGGAGCATACGACCCCTACAACGACTACATGGCCGGTGGTGCTGGGTTTGGCGCTGCCAATGCCTCCTGGCCTTCTGCCGCGTTCGGATTCGTGGGTTTGCCCGAGGAGTCTTTGTTTGCGGCCACAAGCGCGCTAGGCGACATCGGTGGTGATGTGGCACTTGGTGACTTCATACTAGTGATGATTACCTTCCTGTTCGTCGACATCTTCGACACAGCTGGAACCCTCTACTCTGTGGGTCGCCAGGCTGGTTATGTCGATGAGAACGACGAGTTGATGAATTCTGACGAGGCATTCGTGTCCGACGCTGCAGCAAGCATAGTTGGCGCACTCTGTGGAACCAGCACCACGACGACCTATATCGAGTCGGCTGCTGGTGTCGAAGAGGGAGGAAAGACAGGTCTTGTGGCGGTTACTGTGGGCGTCCTAATGCTCACCGGACTGTTCTTCTCAGATCTGTTCCAAGCCGTCCCGACATTCGCGGCCGCCTGCGCTCTGGTTATCATTGGCGCTCTGATGATGCGCCAAGCAGCGGACATCAATTGGGCCGACAAGGAAATGGCACTACCTGCTTTCTTGACCATCTGTCTGATGCCGTTCACATATTCCATCGCGGATGGAATTGCATGGGGTATCATCAGCTATGTGGCCATCAAGCTCGGAATGGGCAAGATGGATGAGCTGAACCCAGTCATGTGGACACTGTTCGCATTGATGGCAATGTTCTACTTGGGACCCGGCGACCAATCGACGTTCCAGTACCTACTCGGTGGACTCTGAGCGGGAATTACGTAACGGGAAACCCGGGCCCAACGGCATAGCCTGAAGGCCCGGGCCCCTCCTACAGCAAAGCGGGTAGCATGTCTGACGAGTTACTCCAAAACCTGAGAGGCGCCATTCGCACGGTGCCGGACTTCCCCTTAGAGGGGATTATGTTCCGGGACATCACCCCTGTGCTAAGCAATCCAAGCCTCATGTCAGGCATCATAGATATGTTCGCTCGTGATATGGAGGATCTGGGTTGGCGGCCCGAAGCGGTCGTCGGCCCAGAGGCCCGCGGCTTCATCTTCGGCCCCCTTCTGGCTAACCATCTAGGAATCGCATTCATCCCAGTTCGCAAACCAGGTAAATTACCAGCTGATACTATTCACGCCGAGTACAGCCTCGAGTACGGGTCTAACAGACTCGAGATGCATACTGATGCCCTACATCCCGGTCAGAAGGTTGTGATAGTAGACGATCTCTTGGCCACTGGTGGGACGGTGGGCGCCTGCATCGAACTATGCGCTGCACAGGGTGCTGAAGTGCTAGGTTCACTGTTCGTCATCGAACTCTCCGGTCTCGGCGCTAGGAAAGCACTCTCACCTATCCCTATTCACGCCTTGATTGAGTTCCCGGCGTGATTATCCTAGCATCCCCCCGATTTCTTCAAAGGGAATCTGTGTTTGCATGAGGTGTTAGCCATGGCGAAGACCCCACCTCCACCCCCTCCAAAGGCCAAGAAACCACCACCTCCACCACCACCCCCTCCAAAGGCCAAGAAAACGCC
>PSPX01000036.1 GCA_004195715.1 Methanobacteriota archaeon
ATCTCCTGAGGTTTGGTCAGTCACATCCTACGGCGAGATGCGCAGAGACGGCCTAGTCGCAGAGCGCCACGCCCGTCTGCACCCACAGGACACTCAGACACCCTACGCCACGCAATGCTTCGGCGACGACACCCCCACGGTCGCATCTTCAGACCACATCGCAGCCATCCCTGAGATGATCCAGCGCTGGGTCGGGGGCCGCTACGTGGTACTGGGCACAGATGGCTTCGGACGCTCGGACACCCGCGAGGCTCTACGCTCGTTCTTCGAGATAGACACCAGCAGCATCGTTCTTGCAGCGCTCTCAGCTCTCGAGCAGGACGGCGCTATGCCGGCCGGTACCGTTGATGATGCTGCAGCTAAACTCGGTGTAGAGCGCGAGAGATACGACAAGACGGGCGAATAGGCTCACTTCTCCTCAGAATCCGCCGCCACCGCCACCACCGCCACCGCCGACATCGGAGCAAAGACGATGAGGAATAAGACGGCTAATACTGTTCCACGGAATTTCATAGTCGAGGATTAGGTCTTAGACTAATCAATCCTACTACGGCATCGTGATATTCGCTAAGAAATAGTTGTGCTGCAATGCATCTCCCAGACTAATCCAATCGGGAACCTCGCCCCTGAAGTTGTCGTACCTGTGTCCCGGAATCAGCCTCCAATCAGCCGGCAACCCGCTCAGTATCTCCTTGGCTCTGATTAGGCTTCTCTGCTGCGCTTGCGGATCTCCTCCGGGCAAGTCGACCCTGCCTGCACTCCTGACAAAAAGTAAGTCTCCAGCGTGGTATACTCCATGTCCGTGCATGGTGACATGGCCCGGCGCGTGGCCGGGCGAGTGAGTCATGACCAGGCTTATCGAGCCGGCCGACCACTCAACTGAATCTCCCGGTTCGCAGTCCCAGGTATTGGTGAAGTCGACCTTCTTGAAAACGACATTACCGAGCAAGCTGGGAACTCTCGCTTCTTCATGACCCCAGACTTCCAGATTGGGGAATCTCTTCATCATCCCCGGGTAGCCGGCGGTGTGGTCTCTGTGGGTGTGTGTGTAGAGCAGGTGCGTGGGCTGCAAACCCTCCTTTTCCAGTGCATCAGTCCAACGAGTTGCATCGTAAGGGTCGATTATTGCGACTACTCCGTTCTCCCTATCGATGAATGCCGTGTTCATGTTCATCAGGGTGCCCATCTGGGTGACCCAGACCTCTATCCCGTCATCCCAGACGGATACATGGAACTCCCCGTCTCTGAGCATTGTTGCTCGCACCCTGACCCGCCGCATAGGTGTGGCGGCAGCGCTGTCTCAGGGCAGGCTTCAAAGCGTGGCCTCCGAGTCGCGGTGCGTGGCACGAATGCCTGCTTCCAACACCCTGCTAGGCGGGCTCGCGCCCGGTCTACTGCTTCTGCAGGGAGTCTAATGACTCCCTCCGAAGCCCGTTGGGAGTGAAGAAATGGCATACGATGCTCAAGAAGTAGAGACTCGTTGGCAGAAGGCGTGGGCCGAAGCGGGCGCCTTCGAGGTTGAGGTCGACCACTCGAAGCCGAAGTTCTACTGTCTCGAGATGTTCCCCTATCCCTCCGGTAGCATGCACATGGGACACGTGCGCAACTACTCGATTGGCGACGCCATGGCCCGCTTCCACCGGCTGATGGGCAGCAATGTACTCTATCCGATGGGCTACGATTCGTTTGGGATGCCCGCTGAGAATGCCGCCAAGAAGGAGGGCGAACATCCGCACACCGTAACTCATCGCAACATTGCTAGCATCCGCGCCGACCAGGAGCGGATGGGCTACTCTTACGACTGGCGGCGCTTCCTTGCGACCTCTGATGTCGATTACTACCACTGGAATCAGGAGATGTTCCTGATGCTGAACGAGCGCGGGCTGGTCGAGCGCAGGATGGCACCGGTCAACTGGTGCGTGGACTGCGACACCGTGCTGGCCAACGAGCAGGTCAAGAACAACCGTTGCTGGCGCTGCGGGCTCGAGGTCGTGCAGCGCGATATGGAGCAGTGGTTCGTGCGCATGACGGAGTACTCTGACGAACTACTCGACGAGATTGACAACATCACTTTCCCGGAGAACGTCAAGGCGATGCAGCGCAACTGGATCGGGCGCTCCCACGGTGCTCACATTGACTTCCCGGTGACTGGCTCCGACGCGGTCATCGGCGCTTTTACTACTAGGCCGGATACCATCTTCGGCGTGACCTTCGTCACCCTGTCTCCCGAGCACCCGCTGTGTGAGGAACTGTGCGCGGGCACCGAGTGGGAGGACGACTGGCGCGAGCTGCGCGACGAGTGCTCGAGAATGTCCGAATTCGAGAGAATCAACATGCTGAAAGAGAAGAAAGGCGTCTTCCTAGGTCGCCACGCCATCAATCCCCTGAATGGGGAGGAAGTACCAATCTATGCGGGCAACTTCGTGGTTGCTTCCTATGGTACTGGCGCTGTCATGGCGGTACCTGGCCACGACCAGCGCGATTACGACTTCGCAGAGAGATACGGTATAGAGATTCGCAGAGTCCTCATTGAGAGGGAGGGTGGTGACCCCGCAGTCCCTCTGAGTGCCGCCTTCGAGGGCTACGGCCCCATGGTCAACTCGGGCATAGACGGCTTCGACGGCCTCGCTGGTGAAGCCGCCAAGGACGCGGTTATCTCCGCACTCGAGGCCGCCAGAGCCGGTCACGGAACCGTCGAGTACAGACTGAAGGACTGGTTGCTCAGCCGCCAGCGCTTCTGGGGGACACCGATTCCGATGATCCACTGCGAGGCCTGCGGCGTCGTCCCCGTCCCCTCTTCGGACCTACCTGTCGAATTGCCTCTCGACGTCACCTTCAGCGAGGACCAGAGCGGAAATCCTCTGGCTGCACACGATGCTTTCGTCAACACCTCTTGCCCATCCTGCGGAGAGGCAGCCAAGCGCGAGACCGACACCATGGATACCTTCTTCGACTCATCGTGGTACTTCATGCGCTTCTGCGATGCCAACAACAACTCCGCTCCATTCTCCCGTGAAGCGATCGATTACTGGATGGACGGAGGCGTCGATCTCTACATCGGCGGCATCGAGCACGCCGTCATGCACCTGCTGTATGCCCGCTTCTTCACCAAAGCTACTCGCGATGCCGAGATGAACAAGGTCGGCGAGCCGTTCGGCACACTGGTTTGCCAAGGCATGCTCAACGCACCCGCTCCGTTCTGCGCTGACTGCAACGCCGAGTACCATGTCGACAACTTCGACGCTGACTGCCCAACCTGCGGTAAGTCCCTCGGGATTCGTTCAGTCAAGATGGGCAAGTCACTGGGCAACACAGTTAGCCCCGAGGATATGGTTGGACGATATGGTGCAGACACGGTTCGACTGTTCATGCTCTTCGGCGCTAACCCAGAGGCAGGCATGGACTGGTCCGACAATGCCGTCGAAGCCAATCACCGTCAGATGTTCTCGATTATCGACGCTATTGACTCCGCCTTGGCTATGGACAACTCTCCCGGGCCTATGGACGAGTGGCTGAACGCAAGACTGCGAGCCAACCAGAGTGCTTGGCACCAAGCAATGTCAAATGTCAGCCTGCGCGAGGGTGTGATGATTAGTCACTTTGAGATACTGGCCGACTGGAATTGGTACCGCCGCCGAGGAGGGTGCGACCAAGCCACCGCCAAGGCATTCCTGCAGCAATGGATCCCTATGCTCGCACCTGCGACCCCTCACATCGCAGAGGAGTTCTGGCAGCGTATGGGAGGAGAAGGACTCCTTGCGACTTACGTACTACCCGCGCCCGACGACTCCTCGGAGGACACGCCTATACTGGCTCGCGAGTCATATCTGCGAAACCTCATCGCCAGCGGGCGCAATCTGCGTGAGCTCGCCGAGCGCCACACGGAGGGAGAAATCAGTCGAATTGTCATCCAGACGACAGCATCTTGGAAGTCCGAGCTCGCGCGCGACGCGCTCCGACTCCACTCAGAAGGATTCGACTTCAAGACCGGAGGCCAAGCGTACATCCAATCGCTCAAAATATTCGAGAACGAGGCACTGAGGGGCGAAATTTTCCAGACCTGGATGGCCTTGACAACTGGCAGCAAGAAGAAGCGTGGACGAGTCCATTCGTGGTCAGTCGCTGAGAGGACGCTGATATCCGGAGGCCTCGATGAGACTGCAGTCATAGAGGCCAACTCCGCCTTTATCGCCGCAGAACTCGGAGTCTCGTCCCTCGAGACTTACCCGGCCGGCGAGGGTGAGGACGTAGCTGGAAAGGCCGGCTTGGCATTCCCGCTAGAGCCGGGCATCGCATTCCTGTAGGTGAGACGATGACTCAGTCCATTGTACTCTTTGACGACGCCTGTAGCAAGTGCAGTCGCTGGGCTTCCTTTATCGGCAAGCGCAACCCCGGCGACAGACTCCGCATGATGGGTCAAGAGACCGACGAGGGACGCGAACTACTCGAAGCCAGACCGCTCAGTTTGAAGGGTGTGGACTCGGTGTTCATCATCACCGAAGACGGACAGTGGTACGCTAGGAGTGCGGCTGTCTGGAGAATCGCATCCAGAATGAGTTTACCTTGGTCATTAGGAGCCGTAATTTGGTTCGTTCCCGGCCCCATCAGGGACTTGTTCTATGACCTCTACGCACGCCATCGCTGACCACTCGTACTCGGTGGGTTCATGGGGCCCCTGTTGTTGGCCGGAGCGTTGAGTGAAGAGAAGAGTGGCAACCGTCGGCGGGGACGCCGCCGGCGCCGCCGGCGCTCGGGGGGTGGTCAAAACACTCCCAAGGAGAAAAGCCCGGTGGCCGAATCAGAAGCCGTCGAGCGAGCGCTGGCTCGC
>PSPX01000017.1 GCA_004195715.1 Methanobacteriota archaeon
CAGTACAGAGGATACCAGTACCAGATGATGCGCAACTTGTACTTCTCAGCGTGTGTCAGCGGCATCTGCCTGTGCATGTGGTGGTATGCATCCTTGCTCATCCCCCAGTAGTCCTGGATTCGGAATCTTGTATCGAGCCAGGAGAATGCCCACAGGAACCCCTTCTCCGCGAGACCCATACTGCCTGCACTGGTCTCTACGGCCCGCAGGATGTCGGTTCTCGGCATATCGTCCCTCTCCTTGCGCAGTGTGAAGGCCACGAGGACCACAACAATGGCAATGAAAAGCCACAGGAACCAGAACTGAATCACCAAATCACCTACTCACAAAACGTGTACCAATCTTTGAAGTCGTCGAGGGCCTCGATGATTCCCCCGTTGACCTCAAATGGAATCAACGGCATACCAACCGGAGCGGGACCTCCGGTTCTCTTGACTCCTATGAAGTCGAACTCGGTGCCGTTGGTCCTGTTCCTGTTACGATTCTTCTCGATGACTGTGGGGTCGTACCTGCTGGAGTGGCATATACAAAACAGCTTGTTGCCGCCAGCATCAGCACCACCAGGGCTCCATTGGTCACTGGTGAAGTCATTTGCAACCAGCTGCCAACCCGGGATGCAGCACAAGTGTGGGCACCTTGAGAATATGATAATCATGTTGTCATGAATCGAAAGGGCCTCGTATTCAGGATTCTCGTTGACCTCGAAACCAGATCCCACGTAGGCCCCGCTCTCGTTGTAACCGTCCATGAACTGGAACTGGGGCTTGTTCTCCTCTGGTGCGGACCGAGAGTTCTCATCGTGAGGGACATAAATCACATTGACAGGGAGGCCGGACCAAACTCCAGAAGCCCCTGCCATTCCGGTAGTCGAGGTTGCAGCTGCATCGACGAAGGACTGGAAGTCCATCTGCTCAAGGTGCAAGTCACCGTACCAAGAGGAATCCTCGGCCCCGGTAGGCACCCAGAAGCGCACAGACGAGTCTCCGCCGTCCGCATCAGACTGCCCCATCAGAAGAGATGCGAAGCCGATAGCGCCAATACTCGCCATAGTGATGACACCCGCAGCGGTGTTGAAAGAGTGGCGCATGAACTCTCTCCTATCGATCATGTTCGGCGCCTCCGAAGCAGCACCAGCTTCACCTGGAACGGGCCTGAGTCTGAATCTTCTTGCCATCATCACACCTCGTACTGTCTCCATCCTCCGGGGTCATTCGAAGTGATGTATTTGTTACCCCTGTGCTTGACTATGACAACGTCAGGCATCACGAACTTCAGGTAGACCATGCCTAGGATGATTATAGTCAACATGAGCATACCCATATGGAATGACAGTAATTGCTGGTCCCACCCGTTGAACAGTCCATAGGTCAACGCCCCTGCCCAGTATAGGCTCCACAAGACACCCCAAAGAGACAGCAGTAGAATCAGTATGGAGTCGCCGAAGGGCGAGACAGAGGCTCGTACGACCGTACCCATCTCAGGCTCGTTGAACACTCCATGGTCGACGGCAGCGCTGAATTCCTCTACTGTCAGCACGGTGTTCTCAAGAGCAGCGCGTGCGTCCTCTACACTGACCTCGCCTGACTTCACCTGCCTGAGCAGCTTCATCACGATGTCTTCTTTCACAGTTGATCACCTCTTCGAAGATGCTTGATTCTGAGGCGCAGAAGATTGCTCCTCCCTACATAGTGCCTAGAGAACCCGTAACGGAGAAACAAACCGCAGAAGAGCAGGACGATGATTACCGCGGCGAATCCCAGCAGGCCGAGCCAGTGCGCCCTGAGTCCAGCACCCATTTCGTGGATATCTACGCCATGCTCGGCAGGGGCAGAGGGCTCAATCTCACCGTTTCCAGAGAAGACTGTCCGAGTCCTTCCATTATCAACGCCCTCATCGACAGTAGTCGTGAGTCTATTCCACTTGTCTAAAACACTGGGTATCTGATCACCATTTACCGTGTTCCCTGCGAGCCACATCGTGACTACACCTTCTCCTGAGGAGGGGGCAGTCCAGACAACCTGCCAACTCCTATCTTCCGTTTGTGATCCTGAGTTTGTATGAGTTAACCTAGTCGGGTCATCCTCCCAGTTTTGGACCATTGTTTCGAATCCTTCTCCAGCACTGAGAACTCCCAAACTGACCATCATCGAGAACCCACCAGTGTTTGAAGAGGTGTCTATGTCAGGACCTCCGATTAACTGGATGACTAGATCATATTGAGTTCCTGCCTCGTAGTGGTAGGGCAATCCCTCGATTATTATAGTCACAGAGTTATCAGAGTCCTCGTTATGGCAAGTACATCCCGCTATGGAAACATCTCCGTCGCCGTTGGCATCGCCTCCGATACCGAGGTGCGACGCCTGTGTCCCTCCTGCTATGAACAAGGCAATTAGTCCGAGTATGAGGGCTCTTTGAGAGTATGCTGCAAACCTGCTCACGCTAACACCTCAAGGTACGGGCGAAGCCACCTTGAATAGGGATATTAACGTTCCAGTTTGCCTCTTTCGGAAGGACTCGCATCTGCCCCTCTAATGACACTCATTAGATATTTGCGAAACCTCAAACGACAGTGCTCTCAGCAGCGTCTGTGTCGGGGCCTCAATGGCGTAATGTCTACCGTCTCTCCGAAGAGCAGTTGCAGCGCCTCGAAGAGGCAGAAAATCACATGGAGATGCTGGATATAAATAACGCCGAATCCATCTTGATGGAACTATTGGAGGGAGATTCCGATTGCGTCCCAGTACTCAATAATCTGGGTCACATGCATGGTCGCTACCTGTCAGAATGGGGGAAGGCCATCGAGTACTACGAACGCGTATTGCAGATTGAGCCGGACAATGCATGGGCACGAGATGAGAGAAGGAGATACCAACGCCTCCTCAGTTATGATTGAGCACATTCTAAACGGCCCCTGCCACGAGGGGTGTCGTATGGACGAGGGCGCGATTCTGGTTGCCGGCGTCGGAGGAATAGGTTGCACATGGGCCGAGAGGGCCCATACGAAATGCTCCGAACTGGCTGACTTGCTGCTCATAGACGCTGATGAGGCTTCATTCGCTGGAGCCTCGGCAGCACACTGCCTGCACCTCGATGCAGGGGGCGACGGCCGAGGCACTGCCGCTCTTCCCGCACTGGCAGCTCACCGTCTCAGGGACGGCATTGACTCCGTATCTCCCTTACTTGAGCAGGCTGAGCTCGTAGTCATTATGACGGGGCTCGGAGGAGGGATGGGCTCGGGTGCCTCGGCCGAATTGGCTTCTCTGGCGTATGAGAACGACTGTCTCGTAATCGCCATTGCAGGTTTGCCTTTCGCCGAACAGCCCCTACGGTGTAAGATTGCCGAGGCCGCAATTCAAGCGCTAGAAGAGAACTCCCACGTTTGTATCAGAGTCAGTATGGAGAGGTTGGCATGGCAGGCACGACACAGGGACGATGACTGGAGGGCAGGATCAGGCTGGATTGGTGAATTGGTCGAAGGACTGGTAACTACTCTTGCCAAGGTAGGAAAGATTAACCTCGATCTGATGGATCTCAGGACGGTAATCAACATACCCGGAAACGCCACTCTGATTGTTGGAACTGGGACCACTGACAGGCCAGATAAGGTGGTCGGCGAGGCACGCAAGTCACCATTATCTGATCTTAGAGTTGATGGTGCCAAAGGCTGCATGATACAGGTAGAGGGAGGTCCCGACATGACTCTAGCCCATCTGAATGAAGTTACAGAGGCATTCGTCTCCTCTCTCGATCCCGATTGTCAGGTAATCATGGGAGCAAGGGCAAGTGACGAGATGATGGGGCGAATCAGGCTGGTTGCAGTAGTTAGCGGTCTTTGACCAACTCGATTAAGGGTCGCCCTGTCCACCGGTCATGGCAGGACTCGGTAAGGCTGCTAGGGGTAAGCGCAGGTGGATAGGAGTGAGAATCAGTTCGCGGGCGACGAGTCGTGAGGCTTGTGAGGAAATCCTAGGACGGCTCCTTGAGGGATTACACTGGAGATTATATGATCACTACATAGAGTCTGATGGCACTGTGGGGGCTATAGTCAGAGTGCCTCTGAATGATTGCGAAGCAGCCACCTCCCGAATCAACTCTGACGAGGACTGCTGCACAATTACGAGATCGGGGAAGATAAAGTTGGTCAGAGAGAGGCTCGGAATAGGCAAGAAAGAACTCACGTAATAGGATTCCAGTTGAGTGTGTTGATATCATCAATCGTTGCGACCAATCCCTCGAACTCAGTCAACAGATGGCCTTCCGAACTCAAACCTACTGCTCTCACGGGTAATCCCTTGGATTTGAGAACTACTCCTGTTGAAAGCGACCTTGCTAGGCTCTTCCAAGACAGTGCTACCAACTCCTCCTCTTCTACGAGAGGTGCAAGAGAATGCTCCTCGAAGAGTGACGAGATAGCCGGATCTAGTATATCGAAGACCTCGATTGCTGTTTTCTCTCCGACGAACTCACCCCATCCGGCTACAGTCGTTCCATCGATAACGCCGTCCCGCTTGTTGAGCCCGATACCAACTCTGATACCCTCATCCTCCGAATTCCCTTCCACGAGTACACCTCCCAGTTTCCTACCATCTTCGGTCACCAAGTCGTTTGGCCATTTGACACAACAGCCCAAGGCATCTGAAACTGCGGCACCGACCGCGGTCTGTATGAGTCCAGGGGAGTGCCGTTCTAGAGTCCCGCCAGAAAGGACCCAAGTGCATGCCAGCCCTCCTTCCTGGGTCCGCCACGAACTCCCTCTCCTACCTCGGCCAGAGGTCTGCGAGAGAGAAAGCACCCTCTGCCAGCCTCCATTAATGAGCCGTTTGGCCTCGTCCATCGTCGATTCACACTCAGCCATGACCATGGCAGACTCTCCTGCCCCCGGCCTCCAGTAGCACAGCACCTCAAGCCTCTCATCAGCCAGCCTCATACTGTCCAGTTGCCGGCAGGACCATCCGCTTCGAATCCAACTGTCGGGTTTGCTGCGACTGTCTGGATCGGTGCGATGAAGCAGAACTACTAGGCAACTCGGATCAATCAACTTATCGTCCATGACCTCTAGAAGCTTATCCGACCAACCTCTTGGGATATCAGACATCGAAGCCTCCTCGATATGCTCGAGAGAGACCTCATCGTATTCTGGAGGGTCCAAGTAGGGTAGGTTCCACACCACTAGATCCACTTCTTTTTGCAATTCCCACCCTAGCTCCCCAGGGCCACCTTCATCGATACTGACCATGTCTGCGAAACCGGCTTTCTCCACATTGCCCCTAGCTGCTGCCACAGCGAACGGGTTGACATCACATGCAGTAACGCTCCAGCCTATTGAGGCGAGTAGGATAGAGAGCACTCCACTGCCACACCCGATCTCGACCGCCCGGCCACAGCGACCAGACAGCCGTAGTAGCGCCCGGCCTAGCAGGGCGGTGTCCTCACGGGGCGGGTAGACCGTGTGTGGGACTGTTATTTCCCACGGACCAGCACTCTCGATTCTGAATTTGGAAAACGTCGATTTGCCTTTTGCCCCGAGGAGGGGTCGGCGGTGTTCTTCGTACATCTAAATCTCCACTACGGGTATATTCTGAAAACCTTTATTCGTTCAGGCCTCCGACATCGATTTGACATCTCCGCCCCCATTAGGAGGAGTCGTGGCCCTGCGGGGCGTAGCCGTGGCGTTTTAGAAACGTTCTTCTACCCCCCCTCGGTCCGCAGAAGGCCCAGCACTTGCTATGGGCCTGTAGCTTAGTCAGGTAGAGCATCCGGCTTTTAACCGGACGGCCGTGGGTTCAAATCCCATCAGGCCCGCCTGATAACGCCGCAGGCCCATGGTTTTTGCAGGGCAGGGGGGCGTGATATGGCAGTAAAAAGCTCAACGAAAAAGCGGATGATGGAACTCGGTATTTCCGAGAAGCATGCCCACCGGCTGGCTGACGATGCGAACATGGATGCAATCAAGCGCATGACTGTCGATCAGGTCGCCAAGAAACTTGAACTCGAATCTGGCGACGCCGACCTCGAGAATGTGATGGCTGTAATCAGAGAGCAGATGGCTTCGCGCAAGAGGACACGCACCGGTAGGGTAACTATCTCCAGGAAGGCCTTGCTCGATGCCGATATTCCAAAAGGCGATGACAGGTTCAACGTACTCAATCACATTCTAGTTCCGCATCACGAGTTGATTCCTCAGGATGAAGAGGAGGCCGCGTTAGCTCCGTGGAAGCTGACTCAGGAGAACGCTGACGGCACCACCCGACTGGCCAAGGAATTACTCCCAAAGATACTCATCACTGATCCTGCTGTGCAGGCGATAAAAGAAGCAGTTGAGGTTGGAGACGATGAGCTCCCAGCAGGCTGGCTCGCAAACAGGATCGTCAGAGTAGTCAGGTACAGTCGTTCAGCAGGTTCCAGCACGGCTTACAGGTTGATTGTAGAGAGCGCTTGAGGTGAGAAGATGAAGGAAATAGTTGAGAGTTACTTCAAGCAGAGGAGCCTAGTAAATCACCAGTTGATGTCGTACAACGACTGCATCCCCTCAGGCGATGGTCGCCTTAGCAGAATGGAGCGGATAATTCGCCACATCAGAGTGGGGACGGATGAACCAATCGAGGATTTACCTGGCGGCGAGGAGGCTGGTGGCTGCATCAAACTCGACGTGCTCGACAAGGAAATCATAGTGCGTCTCAAGAATATCAGGCTGGGGCGCCCGACCATCCGTGAGGCTAACGGTGCCGAGCACCCCGCTACTCCTCTGGAGTGCAGGATTCGCAAGCTAACCTACTTCTCGCCCGTGTATTTGGACTTCCGAATTTACAGGGACGACATAGATGGTCCACCCGATGGCGGCCTAGGCTACATCGAGGAAGAGGGAGTCCACATAGGCAACCTCCCAATCATGGTTCGCTCAGCCCGGTGCAACGTGCACTCCGATCACATCGACGAGAACAGGAAACTATCTCCTCAGACTTCAGTCGAAGATAGCGAGTACCTGACCCAGCTTCTCAGGAAGGCGGGTGAGGACCCCCTCGATCCGGGTGGCTACTTCATCATCAACGGCACTGAACGCGTACTCATCTCAATGGAAGACCTCGCTCCCAACAGAGTTACCGTAGAGAAGAATAAGAAGTACGCTCACGAGACTGAGGTCGCCAAGATTTTCTCTCAGCGTGACGGCGTGCGCAAGCCAATCAACGTCGAGAAGCGACGTGACGGTATGCTGATGGTAAAGATTCCAAGCGCCGGCACCACGGCGATTCCAGTTGTACTCCTCATGCGGGCGCTGGGTATGGAGAACGATCAGGAGATCTTCGCTGCAATCGCAGGCCCAGTCGAGGCGATGAAGTACACCGTTGCCAACCTCAATGACGTCAAGGACAACGAAGAGTATGCCGTCGAGACAGAGGATGAGGCGATTGCCTGGCTCGAGAAGAAGTTCGCAGCCGGACAGCAGAAGGAGTACCGAGAGTCGCGAATCCAGAACCTCCTCGACAAGGAACTTCTTCCTCATCTAGGTTCCTCGAACGATCATCGCGAGAAGAAAGCTATCTTCCTTGGCCGCATTGTCAGGCAGGTCCTAGAAATGGCCATCACCAACCGCGATCCTAACGACAAGGATCACTACGCCAACAAACGCGTCCGACTCGCCGGCGATCTGATGGAGGATTTGTTCAGGGTCAGTATGCAGCAATTGTCTAGGGACCTCAAGTACCAACTTGAGAGACACCACAACCGCAAGCGAGAACTGAAAATTAACTCGTGTCTCAGGCCGGACGTCCTGACATCCAAGATTATGCACGCTCTAGCGACCGGCAACTGGGTTGGAGGACGCTCCGGTGTCAGCCAGTTGCTGGACCGTACAACATACATCGCCGCTCTCTCGCACATGCGTAGGGTGACCAGCCCCCTAGTACGCAGTCAACCACACTTCGAGGCTCGTGACCTCCATCCCACTCACTGGGGCAGGCTCTGCCCCAACGAGACTCCCGAAGGCCAGAACTGCGGATTGGTCAAGAACGCAGCTCAGATGATTGACGTTTCCGAGGAGGTCCCCGAGGACGATGTTAAGGAACTGTTGATTGAGGCTGGAGTCAATTCTGCCCCCGAAGAGTGGGCGGCCGGCTCGAGGATCCACGTCAACGGTGACATCTTCGGTTTGCACAAGAGACCGGCAAAACTAGTCGCTAGAATCAAGAGCAGCCGTCGCCGTGGACAACTCCGGCCAGAGGTCTGTGTCCGTCACGACACTGCTAACAAAGATGTCTTCATCAATACAGATAGAGGTAGAGTTCTTCGTCCTCTGTTGGTCATCGAGCACAGTACTCTAAACCTCACAAAATTCCATTTGGAGGGCCTGAGGTCCGGCGAACTTACGTTCTCTGACTTGGTTTCCTCGGGCGTTGTCGAGTGGGTCGATGCCGAAGAGGAGGAGGACCTCCTCATCGCCCCTAGGCCATTCGATCTCCCTCAGGTATCGCCCAAGTATGGTAGGCCAATCAACCCGGCGAAAGTGGAGTGGGTGAACCTCGGTGAGGAGGAGATTTCTGAGGCCAAACTGAGGGCTGAGGTCCAACTCTCTAACGGCGAGACAGTCTTTGACGAGTTCACGAGGCCCCTGAACTATTATCAGAGCGCGGAGGACTTGACGACACTCAAGAGGAAGCAGACAAAGGACCACACTATTCTGATTTACACTCACGTTGAGATAGACCCCCAACTCATCCTCGGTGTGTGCGCGTCCCTCGTACCTTACCCTGAGCACAACTCCACTCCGAGAGTGACTGGTGGGACAGCGATGGTCAAGCAGAGTCTGGGTCTACCAAGCGCCAATTACAGGCTGCGTCCCGATACCCGGGCTCACATAATGCATTATCCTCAACAGTCAATCGTTGGCACGCGCGCAATGCAGTCGACTAATTTCAACAACAGGCCAGGAGGGCAGAACTTCGTAGTCGCCATCATGAGCCAGCACGGATACAACATGCAGGACGCCGTCATCATGAATCGAGCATCGGTCGAGCGCTCTCTAGCGCGCTCTGCCTTCGTAAGGACCTACAACGCGGAGAACAAGCGATTCCCTGGTGGCCAGGAGGAGCGAATCGAAGTACCCGGAACCGGTCTCGACGAGATCAAGGGGCTGAAGTCGTTCGACAGTTACGCCCACCTTGAGAGAGACGGGCTGCCAGTGCCGGAGGAGTACCTGTCTACTGTGAACAAGTCGGACAGGGCGGTTCTGGTTGGGAAGACCAGTCCTCCACGATTCCTCGAGGAGGCCCACGGTGCTTTCTTGCAGGCTCAGGAGAGGAGAGAGTCCTCGATGATGGTGCGGCATGGCGAGGAGGGTTGGGTCGACAACGTGTTCGTCACGGAGTCCCTTGACTCTGGGCGCCTTGTCCGTATCACTCTGCGTACCAACAAGATTCCTGAACTTGGCGACAAGTTTGCCAGCCGCCACGGACAGAAAGGGGTGATTGGACGACTCGTTAACGAAGAGGACATGCCTTTCACCGCCGACGGTGTTGTACCAGACCTTCTCATCAATCCACACGCTATCCCTTCGCGGATGACTGTGGCCCACGTTCTCGAGATGATAGGCGGAAAGGTTGGCTCCATGGAGGGCCGCAAGATCGACGGAACTGCATTCACTGGTGAGAAGGAAGACTCCCTGCGCGCGGGACTTCTCCGTAACGGATTCAACCATACTGGCCGTGAGGCGATGATCAACGGTGAGACCGGTGAGGCCTACTCTGCTGACGTCTTTGTCGGCGTCATCTACTACCAGAGGCTACACCATCTTGTTAGCAGCAAGCTGCACGCCCGCAGTCGCGGTCGGGTACAAATCCTGACCCGCCAGCCAACCGAGGGCCGGGCACGTCAAGGAGGCCTCAGATTCGGTGAGATGGAGCGCGACTGCCTGATTTCTCACGGTGCGTCGATGGTAATCAAGGACAGACTTCTGGACGAGTCGGATGGCTGGGACCTGATGGTCTGTAACACTAAGGGATGCGGACACGTTGCTTACTACGACTGGAAGCGCCGCACCACCGTCTGCCCTTACTGCGGAGACCGATCCGATGTCCACAAGGTACAAACTTCCTACGCGTTCAAACTGCTACTTGACGAGATGAAGAGCCTCGGGGTGGCAATGCGACTGGAACTGGAGGATAGAAGATGAGTGCCCGCGATGCAGCCAAGATCCCAAAGAGGATCGAATCAATCAAGTTCGGATTGCTGGACCCCAATGAGATTCGTAAGATGTCATCAGTTGAAATCAAGACAGCTGACACTTACAAGGACGACGGACACGCATACAAGCAGGGTCTGATGGATCCGAAGATGGGAGTCATAGACCCGGGAATCCGTTGCGAGACCTGCGGCAACAAGCACGAGGAGTGCCCGAGCCACTTCGGACACATTGCACTCGAGTTACCTGTCCTTCACATCGGTTTCACCAATCTAATCAAAGCCTCACTCAAATCGACTTGCAACACCTGCAGCAAGATACTGCTTCACGGCTCGGCTGAGACCCACCCCCTAGATCCAGAGAAGTCCGAGCAGGATTTCTACCGGGATCGGGTGCATGACATCATGATCAAACACGGTGTAGGCTCCCGTGAGTTCAAGACCATCATCAAGGACATCGAGAAGGAATGCGCTAAGAAGTCGAGGACCATCTGCATGCACTGCGGTTCAGAGCAAGGCAAGATTATGCTCGACAAGCCTTCGACCTTCAAGGAGAAGAAGGCGGACAAGGGCGAGCATAAACTAAACGCCCGCGATATCCGAGAGTGGCTTGAGAGGATTCCCGACGAGCACCTGATATTCCTCGGGATGAACAAGGACTCCAGTCGTCCCGAGTGGACCATCATGAAGGTCCTCCCCGTCCCTCCAATCACAGTTCGGCCCTCGATTACTCTCGACAGCGGTGATCGCTCCGAGGATGATCTCACTCACAAGTTGGTGGACGTCCTTAGGATCAACCAGCGTCTGCGAGAGAATCGTGACGCTGGCGCCCCGCAACTGATCGTAGAGGATCTATGGGAGTTGCTGCAGTACCATTGCACTACCTACTTTGACAACCAGACCAGCGGAATACCTCCTGCTAGGCACCGTTCTGGACGTCCTCTGAAGACACTCGCCCAGCGCCTCAAGGGCAAGGAGGGCAGGTTCCGCAGTAACCTTTCGGGTAAGCGAGTCAATTTCTGCGCCCGCACCGTAATCAGCCCCGATCCGAATCTCGGAATCAACGAGGTTGGAGTGCCCGAGAAGACCGCCAAGGAGCTCACGGTCCCAATCAGAGTCACCAGTCGCAACAGGGAGCAGTTGCGCCAGATGGTCCTACGCGGACCCGATGTGCACCCGGGCGTCAACTACATCGTGCGAGGAGACCACTTCAGAGTCCGAATTACAGACAAAACGAAGTACATTTGGTCTGGATTCAGATGTCTCAACCCCGAATGCGATTGCGGAAGCGAGGATGAGCCCTACACTGGTTACAGGCCCGATCTGAACGAGGTTCTTCATGCTCCGAACTTCATACCTGGTCTCGAGTTGAAGCGCCAGATGCGCAGGAACGCCATCGGCGACCTCGAAGAAGAGTGGGCGGTCGACTTGGAGGCTACGCTTTCAAATCTTAAGGGGGAGGACGCTAAGGGGCAGTCACTGAAAGAGGATGATCCCAAGGCCATAATCCACAACAGGTGGAAGTGGGAACATTCCAATCCCAACGAGTACTTCCCAGATCACCTAGAGGTGTCATGCCCCCACTGCGGCAGCCCTGAAATCGAAGACGAATACGGAGGAACTTACTCGTCCGAAATTGAGGACAGGCTGAGCACACTAGATAGGGAAGGAAACCCGAAGCCTGGTGTCATCGTCGAGAGGCATCTTATCGACGGTGACGTCGCGATATTCAACCGACAACCGTCTCTGCACCGGATGTCTATGATGGTCCATGAGATACGTGTCATGCAAGGTAAGACATTCAGGTTCAACCTAGCTGACTGCACACCCTACAACGCCGACTTTGACGGCGATGAAATGAATCTGCACGTTATCCAAAGCGAGGAGGCTCGCGCAGAGGCCAAAATTCTCATGCGAGTCCAAGAGCACATCATCACTCCACGCTACGGAGGCAGTGTGATAGGTGGCATCCACGATCACATTTCTGGTGCCTACCTGTTGACTCATGGCGACCGTATTCTGTCCAAGAATTTGGTTTTGGAGGTCTTAGGTGCCATCGGTTGGATTGGCGACTTGCCTGAGGAAGTACAGACGAACGGCACCGTGGGATACCGCGGGACCGATGTACTGAGTCTCATCGTACCAGCTGGATTCAACCTGCAGTACACGAGCAGATCCGGTGATCAGGTCAATGTAACCGCAGGTAAGGTCAGCGGCACCATAGACAAGCGAGGCATTGGTGCTGAGGACGGTCGACTGCTTGACGCCGTCGTCCAGACTCACGGCTCCGATGCTGGTGCTGAGTTCCTGAACAGGATGACGAAGATGACCATCGCCATCTGTTCTGCAATGGGTTTCACCACCGGAATTGATGATGAGGACCTACCTCTCAAGGCCAAGGAAAGAATTACTGAAATCAACGCTGAGGCGAGCGCCGAAGTCGACGTGGAGCTCGCGAAGTACGGCAAGGACGGCCGACGCTACGAGTCTCGGCCCGGCAGGACTCCCCTCGAAACTCTAGAGGAGAACATCTTGAGTATTTTGGACAAAGGTAAGGCTGATTCTGGTGAAGTCGCGAAGGATCATCTCGGCTCAGACAACCCCGCTGTCCTGATGGCGGTCTCCGGAGCCCGTGGTTCGATGGACAACCTCGCTATGATGGCCGGTTCCATAGGCCAACCAAAGGTTCGCGGCAAGCGCCTTGAGAGAGGATATCAGGACCGTGTGTTGCCACACTTCCCGCGTGGAGTGAAGGGTGCCAAGGAGAAGGGTTTCGTTTCATCTTCGTTCAAGCGCGGGCTTGAGCCGACTGAGTTCTTCATGCTCTCTGTATCGGGGCGTGAGTCGTTGGTCGACACTGCTGTCAGAACCAGCAAGTCAGGTTACATGCAGCGCCGCCTAATCAACGCCATGGACGACCTAAAGGTCTCCGACGACGGCATGAACTCAGTACGCAACACTGCCAAACGCATCATCCAGTTCGAGTACGGAGAGGATGGCATTGACCCTGCTCGCAGCCGCAAGGGATCTCCCTTCGACGTCTCGCAGGTTCTAGACGATGCCTTGGGAGGTGAGAACTGATGGTAGTCAAGAGCGCCACCAAGAAGAAACTCATGGATCTCGGTGTAGCCGAGGAGTACGCACACAAGCTTGCGGATGACCGCAAGTGGGACGATGTGAAGATACTGACATCCGGTCAGATAGCCCAAATTTGCGGTATTGATTCCGGTACCTCCCAGGAGATATTCAAAGTGATGGAGGCGTCTGCCAAACCATCTCGAGCAAGTGCATCCGCCGAGAAGACCATCGTGAGGAGAAGGGCGGCCTCTAGACGACGCAAGAAGAAGACTCTCCCGCTTCAGGAATACGACGAGGAAACCAAGCTTAAGCAGATTCTCCGCGACATCGACACGGACGATACGATATACCAACTGCTCCAAGATACCTCAATCAAGATGAACCTCTCCATGACTCCTCGTATGCTAGATGATCTAACCGAGGGGATTCGCTCTAGGGGCATCGACAGCTTGACTCCCGCTAAAGCCAAGAAGGTGCTGAATTCTTCGGAGAGTTTCTTGACCATAGCTAGGGCAGATCCACACGAGGCTGTCGGCATCACCACCGCCCAATCAATCGGCGAGCCAGGCACTCAGATGACCATGAGAACCTTCCACTATGCAGGGGTTGCAACCGTCAACGTGACCCAGGGTCTTCCCAGAATCATCGAGATAGTGGATGCCCGGAAGGTTCCGAAGACCCCCACGATGCTGATTTACCTCGAAGAGACCGACTCCAAAGGAAAACCCCTCAACACCAATGAGAAGGCTGCTCGCAAAATCGCCGCTGCACTGGAGACAACCACCACACCAGACATCGCTAGGATCAATGTCGAAGTCACCCAGCGACACATCAGTCTTCAACTCAGTAATCCCAATATGCGAATCAAAGCCATGACTGGCGCTGAAGTCAGGGATAAACTGTCAAGGGCGCTGCGGCTGTTCATTCAGGCAGATGACGATGTCCGCCCAAAGGTCCTCACAATAATTCCAGGCGTAACTAAGGAAGAGGATCTAGAGACACTGGCATCAGACCCTGCGACCTATACTGCGCTCCTCCAGCTCGAGGAGAAGATCAAGAAACTTAGGCTCAAGGGTCTGGCCGACATCACCCGCGCTAACGTCCAGGGTCCGAGTAGAGACACCGGTGAGTACTACATCTCGACTATCGGATCGAATTTGTCTAAGGTCAGTCAGTATGATGGAGTGGATAGGGCTAGGACTTACACTAACAATATCGAAGAGATCAATCAGTACCTCGGTGTCGAAGCCGCGAGGCAGGCGATTATCAATGAGATGTACGATACTCTCGAGGGAGCCGGCCTTGAGGTCGACATACGTCACCTGCTGACGGTAGCCGACGTGATGTCCAGTGAAGGCACAGTTCGCGCCATAGGTAGGCATGGAGTCAGTGGCACCAAGCACAGTATCCTAGCACGCGCGGCCTTCGAAGTCACTGTTACACACCTACTGCAGGCTGGAGTGATAGGCGAGAGGGACGAGCTCACTGGAGTCTCTGAGAATATCATCGTGGGGCAGCCGGTTGCACTGGGGACCGGGAGCGTCGACCTGTACTACATCCCAGAGAACGTTTGAAAGAGGATTGATTATGGATCTGGCTAGGCAACTCAAGCAGAGTATGAGCACAGGCAGCATCCTGTTTGGACAGAGGCAGACTATGAGCGCTTGCTCTAAGGGAGATGCTAGGCTAGTTATCGTGGCTGCCAACTGCCCGGTCAATTACATCTCCGAACTGACCGATGGCCACCCTGATGTACCTGTCCACCAGGTCCAGATGGTTAACAGCCAGTTGGGGGCGGCTTGCGCTAAGCCGTTCCCAGTCAGTGCTCTTTGTATCACCGACCCCGGGGAGAGCGAACTGCTCTCACTGTCGCCCAACGTCTGACTGTCATATACCTCGGGACTAATGCCCGTGTGACTATCTCTTCAGGCGTTCGCTTCAAGTTCACGGCGCCACCGCTGGTCGCGTGGACGAGGCGGTGCGTGACCTACTGGCCTTGCGAGCCGTCAAACTCCGTCCAGCTGAAGATGCCCCGAAGATCCACGGCTTCAGGTGTATGGGCGTGGCTGAGAGGGTGCCCGAACTGGGAGGGGCTCCGGGCTCGATGGTTCACGTTTGGCACGTGCCTGTAAACATCCTGCCCTTATCATCCACAGAAATAGAGAGATGGAGCGTCGATGCCCCCGGAGGGAAGCACTGGATCCTCAGCGAACGGCCGTTTGACGAGGCAATCCTCGGTTCATTGAAGTCTATCGATGTGGTGATTTGGGGTCCGGAACGGATGGCTAGGTGGATTGGAGAGGCGGTTCTGACAGGCGAATTAGTCGCCCATTCGCCTTCTCTGCAGGGCCAGTCGAAGATCGAGCACGACGAGGTCCTGATTGCTGAACCAATATCTCCTCTCGTCGCACTCAGACCTCTAGTAGAACTAGATTCGTGGCTAATGCAGCGGGGTTGGGAGGACGCCAGTACATCACCAGTCCTGCTGTCGGCTAGACTCTGGGTCGTTGACGGCTGCCTGAAAGGTCCTGAGGGCGATACGGAACCTTGTGTCTGGAGTGTAGTCGAGGATCCTTGGTCAGGAAGCCTGTCTGTTTACGAGCCCGAGGAGGAACTACCTCACCCTCCGAAACTGAGGCTGATTGAACCTCCAGAGGGGAGTTGGACCGATATGAGAGGGATGCCTACTGAATTGCTCAAACTTCTGGATCGACGCAAGCAGGGCGAACCCGATTCAGATGAGGGGCCGGTGAGCAGCATCATGCTGGAGTGGTGGCGACTGGATCCCGATTCGACTAGTCTCAGTGAGGGATCGTTGGCTATTCCGGGATGGGTTATTCATACTGAGGGATTAGAGCCGCAGGCCCTTCATGGTAGGAATGGAAGACTCTACGGGATTGACTGATCAGTTACGCCGAAGCGCCATCAGCTCGTCTGTCGACAAAGTATCTCCCGACATCAGTTTCGACATCAGATCGGTAAGTTCCAACTTCTCCTCTCCGTCGGAATCCTCTTCCCTCTTCTCTCTCAATTCCATGGCCTTCATCATATCCTGAATTGAGTGGATGCATCGCAGCGATACGATGTATTGGCCGTGTAGCAAGTCTGCTTCGCGCTTGGACCTAGTTAACCCGGTATGGGCTGTGTTGGCCTTATCCCTCAAACGGTCTACCTCATCTGACAGTTCTACCATCAGGTCGTGAGCCTCCTGTGCCTTCTTGACGGCCTTCTCTACCGATTTGTGAGCATCCTCTTGTAGCCGCTCTGCACCCCTGACAGAGTCCTTGAAATCTCGTAAGTCTCCCTTCTCTTGATTCTTAGACGCCTCTTTCAGGGCCTCGGACATTTGCTTCATCTTTTTGTGATATTCCCGTTCCTTCTTCCCTAGAAACCGCCCGATATTGTACTGATGCTCCAATTTTTCCATGTCCGCTCTGATTCTTCCAGCAGAGGGGCCGCGTTTGGCTCGATTCTTCTGTTCCTCGAGATTCTCCCGCTGCTCATCTAACTTGCCTCGCAGTACCTCTCTGACCTCCTTGAGACTCTCCGATAGTTCTGCCCGGATGCCCTTGAGATTCTTGACCCGCTGGTTTGCTTCATTCCTAATCGCCTTCTGAATCTGGACCTCGTTGATTAATTCCTTCACCTGACGGTTGATTTCATTCCTATTGTCAAGAAATTCTCTTACCTTGGCATTCCATTCGTCCCTGGTGTCGCGATGGCCGGATGATTTACTTCCTAGGGAGTCGCGCAGGGGCTGTAGAACCTCTCTGACCTCGTCGAATTCCATAATCATCTCAAGGCCCCCCTATTTCCGAACTTGATACATCATTTAGGGATGGCGGAAGTGAATCCGATGTTATTCATCACCATCTCTGCGAGCAGCCATTGTACCTCTCCTCGAGCCTCCGCGAGTGACGCCCAGCTTCATCCCTCTCTTTTTCCTGCCCTGTTTGACCTTCGGCTTGGGCCGTTCGTCAGTCGACTCAGTCCCTGTTATCTCGGACAGACCTCCGGAATTCAATAGTGCCTCAAGTTCGCTGGCATCCAGTGAACCGCCGCTCTGGGCCCTGTCCTTCACGTCGGCCAGACGAATCGCTCTGCCGCCCCTGAGAGTTATCTTCTGGTAGGCCTTGATTCTGCCTAGCCTCCCCCTCATCCCCTTTCTCTCTGAACTGAGTTCGTCGAGCTTCTTGTCGATTTTGTCAATGCGGCGACTAGTCTTTCGGATGTCTGAGCGAGAAATGTTGTCCGAATCCAGTTCCGTCTCGTCCAGAGCACCGTCTACCTTCTCTTGTCTACTCTTCCTCGTCGCATCCAATTTTGCCGTCACTTCTCTCATCTTCTTGACGTGTCCAACATACTCGCTGTGAGCTTTCTCCGACTCACTTTTCCTGACTATAGAGGCTTGGAGCTCGAAGAAGCGTCCGAACGAATCCAGCTCTCTAGCTAGAGTTGGCACGGCAGTGAGGTCATTGTTGATGGTAACCAAGCGACGATGAGTCTCGCCAAGCCATTCGGCGAGTACGTCTGCGGGAGGAGGGATGCAGGTGTTTACAGAATCCCTCTTCTGGCGCGCCTCGTCAGCCAACTTCCTGACAGAGTGGAATTCTCTCAGCAAACCCTTCCGGGCGCCATCAGCCGACTTCATCTCACCGACTGCGGACCTCAGTGAGCGCACTAGGTCAACCTGGTCTCGCCGCTCTTCCCTAAGTTCTCGGTGTTGCCTTTCGACAGAACGCAAATCACGCTCGAGATCACCACGCATTTCCTTGATGTCACTGTGGTCCATTTCCTCAAGGTCATCGAATGACTCGATCTGCGCATCCGTACTCATTCATTTTCACCTTCCGGACCGTTTCTGCCCCTCTTCGGTTTGGAACTACGAGCGAAGGAGGACCTACCTCCTTTGGAGACGCGGATATTGGCTGCCATGAGGTCAGAAAATCCTCCTCCGAGTTCTCTGAAGCCGTCTTTCAGACGTCTTTCCCAGTGAGCGATGGCGTAGTCAGACTGAGCGAGCAGTTCCTTGGCTCTGTCCAACTGCCTCCTGATTTCTCTAAGTTCAGCGGTTAGGGTCACCTTCTTCTCATACATTGGCTGGGCCTTCTCGACAATATCAATCATTTTCCGGTGGGCATTGTCAGCCTTTCGGTAGAGCGTATTCATCTTGGTTCTGGAGTCTATGAAGGTCGCCATCTCAGGATTGGATTTGCGCCTTGACTTCAGCCAACGGTCATTCTCCTCAAGCAGTTTCTTCCGACGATCGAGCAATTTCTTTTCCGCCCTGTGGTCCAGCGCTGAGGTCTGGATATTATCTTCGATTTGTTCGAGCTCATCCAGAAGTTTCTCTTTCTTCCAGTGAGGGTCCAGATTGACCATCTTACCGCTTTCAGCGAGACCGTCTCTAGCTACCCTCACAACACCCAGTATTGTTCCCGCCTCCTTTTGCGCCTGATTGCGCTTCTTCTTCAGCTCAGACACCTTGTCGTTGGTAGACCTGTGGGAGGTCACAATCCTTTGCACTTGAGGCTCTAGTGACTCCTCATCAGCCTCGAGGGTGCGAATGACGTTCGGCAACTCCTCTTTCAGCACCTGTCTCCTCAACAGGAGTGCCTGAGCGAGTTCCTCAGGAGTCACTGCAAGCAGGGTCTCGGGGTCCATAGGTCCGGGGCACAGGAGAACCTGCATTAAAGGTCACTATGTGACCTTGCACAGGGGTTTGATTCATACCGCCGGTTGTGCCGAGAACTTGCAATGGGCCTTGCCTCTGTGGCTCCAGGGCTGCGGAAAACCGCTGTGCTGGCCATTATTCTTGTTCTGATGTCCGCTCCAGCTTCCGGCGAGGGTGAGAAGATGTTCTATCCTGCTGGTTCATCCGACATAGCAGTCACTGGAGAACCAGTGCACGTTGGTGACGAACTTACGGCCTCCATACTTGTTAACAATCAGGGTTCGTACACTGGTTCGGTGAAGCTAGTGCTCTCCGATTCGATCGGGAACAACCTGTCTGTTGGAGAGGAGATTCCAATCAGCCCCGGATCCAGTCGCGAGGTCTTGGCTCCACTGATTCCAGCCTCAGCCGGGACACTGGAGTTGAATTGGAAAGTCACAAGCGATGACGGAGGGGTTTCTTCGGAATTAAGCGGATTGTTCGAGGTGCAGGTGTACGAATCTCAGACGCTAGGACTGAGATTCGACGCAGTGAAATGGACTCTTTCGGATGGATTGGAATGCGATCTATCCGCATCCCTCTCTGATGGGAAGCAACGCGATGTGAATGTCTCAGTATCTCTGGTCAGTCAGGGTGTCGAAGATGAGGTGCAGAGGTTCGAAATCACCCTAGACCCGGGACTCAGGGCACTGTCTCTGAACTTAGGCCAACCTGAAGCCGATTACATATCAGTGACACTGGAATCAAATGGCTGGACATCTTCCAACTCAGCGGCAAACCTGACCTGGCAGACTAGTGTCAACCCACCTTCCATCTCACCCTCCGTCTCAATTGGAGTGCACGAACCCGACCGGCCTAGGGCGGGTGATTTCGTCAATTTGCCATACTGGCTCAACAATTCAGGTAGCTCGGCAACGCTCCCGGGCATACTGAAGGTTGTGAGCACGTCTGACGGAATGGTACTGGCGCAGATTACCATTTCGTCGATATCTGAAGGAGGGTCATCTTCGGGAGTACTGAGCATAGGACCATGGCCGGACGCACCGATGGTCGAAGCCGAGGTCGTATGGGTGATGGACGGTTCTTCGACCACCGTCCCACTAACGGTATTCTCACAGTCCGAGAATGGGGGCGGCTGGGAGTTACCTTTTGATGCAATGGCAGCCGTATATGGCGCTGTGTTGGGCCTTGCTGTAGTTCTCGTAGGGCTGATTGTCTGGCGAGCGGTGTCCGAGAAGACACCGAGCACGGAAAAAGATTCGAAGATTCTGAGGGACTCGCGAATTGCTCGCAGGCTAGAGCGAACACCTCCCAAGAAGGAGGTTAGATGTCCTAGTTGCGAGCAACGGTTGAACATCCCGGTTGAACACACTGGTTCTGTCAGGTGTCCGGCTTGCACGACTCAATTTTCCTCCGCTCTACTCGAGAAGGATTCGGATTCAGGAGAATCGAGGCAGGAGTCGCAAGAAATCCTCAATGAAGACGTCACTACAACCAGCGAACCTGTGGCTAGGTCACATGAGGAGATACTGTCCTGCCCCCAGTGTGATCAACAACTGAAAGTCCCTATCGAGCGCAGACCCGTCCGCTCAAGATGCCCGGCCTGCAGAACTGAGTTCATGGCCGAGGTCGGTGAATCAGATGACTGAACTGAGCGAATTCGAGGAGATGTATCTGAAACGCCTGTTCGAAGCGCACGTGGATAATCCTAGCGCCATTGTCAAGACCAGCCAACTCGCTGAGATGATGGATGTCAGCCCGGCCTCGACCACAGAGATGATTCAGCGACTATCTGGCCGAAATCTGGTCACTCACATCCCCTACAAGGGCTGTAGACTGACACCGGATGGATTCCAGCAAGCGGCGACGATTAAGCGTCGTGAGGGACTCCTCGAAATCCTGTTGACCGAGGTCATCGGATTCGAAGGTGACGTCCTCGAGGCGGCCTGTAAAATTGAGCATGCTATAGATGAGGAACTCGAAATGGCACTCGACAAGATGTTAGGTTATCCCGAGAGGACACCAAGTGGAAAACGTATCCCAATCATAGAGCGGCAGTTAGAGCCCATTAGGTCAGGACTGCTCCTGCCCCTCTCAGCCTTGCCGATAGGATCTACTGCCACCATTGAGATAATGGCGATGAGGCCGACTGACATCCGAACTCTCGAAGTTACCGGGATAGGGATAGGGGACAAGGTCAGTTCGACCGACGACGGCATTTACTGCAACGACTCCATTGTCGAGATGTCGAGAACTATCTCTCTACGTATCCTTGCTAGAACCGACGAGGTGCTGTGATGAAAGATGTCCGAACAGATGATCTCGAGGCATTGGCCGACTCCTTGGAAGATGTCGTCCCCCCGGCCCCTGAGATGCCTCCTCGATCGATATCCGAATCGCAGCGTAGTCCTAGGGATGCGGAAGGAATCAAGAGGCTAAAGGCGCAAGAGGAGCTCCTGCTCAGAGCAGACAGACTCCTCATCAGTGGTGGAGCAAGACTCGTCCTGTTTCTTCCGCTGATGGTGATAGCCCTCTATGGGTTGGCTCAAACCTTCACCACATCGAACCCGCAATGGTGGGCAGATCACATTGAAGTCGCTGTCGGGCGGCTGAGTATGTCGACAGGAATCTATGGATTGTCTCTGTTGATGCTGGTGGCCGACACCGCTCTGCTGCTGATACTGCTGAGGCTGATGGTGCTCACGAGGACGATTTTCAGACTTGAGGCGAAGGAGTTGACCACAATAGGTCTGACTTTCAACAGCGCTCATGGTTACGCCGAGATGAGGGCCACCATAGACGGTGCAATCAGGCAATTGGGAGTCACCATAATACTGATGGCCATGGCCGCTGTTCTACTAGCAGCGAGCTTGTGGCTTCCCGAGGAAGTCGTCGCCACTCCAATACTAGTGGCCTTCTCGACAGGAGCTCTGCTGTCAGGACACGGCGTGCATATGGTCTCGGACCGTCCGCGCTTCAACACAAGTGAGCCATGGGGTATGCTGGAGGCATTCTCTCCGCCAATCCACCCGGCCCTACTTAGTCGCCCATTCGCCGATGTAATCAGGGCCCACATTGATCCTCTGCTTGCAGTCAGGATATCCCAGTACCTAGGATCACTAGATTCCAAGATACACGAGCACAGTAGTAGGAGGGAACTGCAGGAGACCTTACTGCACCTGCTGTACCTGAGGCGCTCATCCCTAATTGATGAGGGACAGTTCAGAGCCGCTTTGGAATCGATAGTGGATTCGTCAGCCATTGAGGGGCTGTTCAGCCATCCCGAGCTCGGCGAGGAGACGTGGGACCGCTTACTCTCACGCGCTCGAGGCGAATGCCCCCCCTTCTTCAGGCTGCATGATAGAATCAGGATGCGGCGCATTGACGGACACACTGACGATGGCATATGGCTCGACGTGGATATGGAGAATCTAGTAGTCGGTCAGGCTAACCTGTTCGCCTTCGTGCTTAACGAGGGAGATAATTCGAGGGACGTGATTCTCAAGGTTCAGACCCCTGACTTTAGGCCGCATGAGTGCGTATACAGACTCAGGATAGAACCATTCTCAGTCAATTCGGGAAATCTTTCAGCCGATATTTCATCGTCGCTGCTCAGCACCATCTCTGCAACCAGCATCGTGTGGCAGAGCCTGCTGCCATCGTCGATGGGCGAGGCGACAGTGACAGTGAGGCTCGAGGACGATGCAGGGAACATGATTTCAGGACGGGTGCTGACGGTGCAGGTCAGGTCCGATTTGCTCACGAGAATCAAGATGACGCTGGGCGGTCTTTTCATAGTTGGGGCAGCGATTGCGGTTCTCTCGCCCATGCTCCCATTCCTGCTGAACCTACTGGGACTGTGACGCAGGTCGATTCAAAGGGCATCTCCCTCTGCCCTACTTATGCCGGATGACGGAGAGAGGCCCGATGACGATCTCAGGACCAGGCTGCATGCCATGGAGACCAAACTCAGGCGGATGCGTGAGCAGAGGAACGTACACAATGAGAACGCACGTCGAGCCGCTGATTCTCGTGATTCAGTCCAACAGCAGTCCAAAGAGCTCAGAGAACGCATCAAGGAACGCTTGGACGAACAGAAAGAGGTTCGCGTCAGGGCCAAGGTGCATCAGGCCAAGCGCGATGAGATTCAAGCCCAGATGCGCGAACTGATAACCCAGCGTCGAGGCAAGAGGAGTGATGACGGCACCAAGTCAGTTGTCATCCAACTGTCCGAGACTCTTGGAGAGATAGACAGAATTGAGAACCGTATAATGACGGACGGATCGTTGACTCTGGATAAAGAGAATGCGATGCTGAAGAAACTCAAGTCGCTGATTACCAAGCGAGATGAGTTGTTGCCAGTAGCCGAGGAATTTCAGATTATCGAAATAGATCTCGGCGATATGGAAGGCTCAATCCAGCTACTCAAGGCCGAGGCGGACTCTCAGCACAAGGCCATGCTGGATGCCCACAAGGAGGCCGACGGCATCTGGGAGGAGATTAAACCGGTGCTTGAGGAGAGAGACTTCCTGAGGGCTGAAGGAGACAGGCTGCACAACGCCTTCGTCTCTTCTAGAGAGGGTGCAGACCACATCCATTCCGAAATCAAAATCCTGCTTGATCAGGTCAACGAGATACGAGACGAGCTCAAGGCCCAGCGTGAGGAGCGAGAGAGGTTAATCAAGGAGCACAATCAGTCTGTCCGGGATGCGCTCAGGACGCCCGACGAGGACGAGGAACTCGCCTCATCTCTTGCTGACGAACTCCTAGAGAAAGGCTCCATCACTCTGGGTGGAACTAGGACGGATGCTGATTCCAAGCCACTGCCGAGAAAGAAGGAACGGAAGAGGCCTAGAAAACTCGGCACCACCCGAGGGAAGCGTGACTGACTACGAGCCACGCTCTGCCATGCGAACATCGAGTTTTTCGATTTCTAAGCCGTCCATGGGTTTTCCAGCCATCATCGATGAGGCTTCGGTTACCTTCTCAGGGTCGTTGAAGTGGTGTGTGGCCATTACGATGGCCGAGGCAGTGGTCGCTGGGTGCTCAGACTTGAAAATACCAGATCCGACGAACACTCCATCCATTCCCTGCTTCATTAGCAGAGCGGCGTCCGTTGGAGTCGCTATCCCTCCGGCCGAGAATGTTACTACTGGCAACCGACTCATTCCTCTCACCTCGCCCATAATCTCGACAATCAAGTCGTGGCAGGCATCCATACTTCCGAAAGGCGTGTTCTGAACTACTATGCTGTGCTCGCTTTCCGACTCGATTCCTCGGAAGCCGTCGGATATCGTACGTGCGATGACCTCGAACCCAGCGTCGTCGACACTCTGTAGTAGCGCAATCTCCTCGGCCACCAGTCTCGCGTGTTGTATGGCGCTGACGACGTTACCCGTGCCTGCCTCACCCTTGGTACGAATCATCGCTGCCCCCTCCATTATCCTGCGGCAGGCCTCGCCAAGATTGGTGCAACCGCACACAAAGGGAATGGTGAAGTCGTTCTTGGCGATGTGGTAGAATGGGTCCGCAGGAGTCAGTACCTCGCTCTCGTCGACCATGTCGACCCCGAGTGTCTGAAGCACCCGAGCCTCCTCGTCGTGCCCGATGCGTGCTTTGGCCATCACCGGAATGCTGGTGGTCTCGATGATGCCCTTGATCAGGTGAGGATGGCTCATCCTAGCGACGCCCCCGTCGGCTCTGATATCGGCTGGAACCCTCTCTAGTGCCATCACCGCGGTCGCCCCAGCATCCTCGGCGATGTGTGCCTGCTCAGGGGTGACCACGTCCATGATGACACCACCCTCCTGCATCTTGGCGAATCCGCGCTTTAGCAGCTCGGTGCCGTGACGCATCTTCTGCAGGTCTACCAACTTGGGCATAGTCATGCCTCCCGGTACGTACTCAAGAACCTATTCAGGTCGAACCTGTAATCAAGAATCTGCCAATACCGGCGAATCGCCTTCTGCCATAGGTAGGTTGGGAGCTTCGTCCTCATTCTTGTCCAACCAACTCATCTCCTCTTCAGGTAGGTCCGTGTCTGCGTAGATTGCGTTAACCGGGCACTCTGGGATGCAAGCGGCGCAGTCGATGCATTCATCGGGATCGATGACGAGGTACTCATCAGCCTCTCGGAAGCATTCAACGGGACAGACTGCAACGCAATCTTGGTATTTGCAGCGCACGCACGCACTAGTGACGACATGAGTCATGTTTACTCATTTCGGGGGATGTATAATCGAGTAATAAACTTGCTCGGTGCTCCCCCTAGCAACTAGGAATTCAGCATCGATAGTATCGTCTCGGTAATCACATCTGAGGGTTCGCTACCAGGGTAGGACTCGATCTTGAACTGACCCTTAGCGACCGATACCGCATCATCCTCTGATATTATCACAATCTCTCCGCGTACTAAGTTCGAGAGCCTAATTCTGACGTGCATGACCTTCTCATCGTCGATTCTCCTCGAGACTCCTTCATCGAGCAGCCCCTCCAACACCTCATCACCGAGTCTTGCGAGCGCCTTCAACGCAGCCTTCTTCCGCTTAGTCGTGGCTTCTAAGACGGTTTGCTCAGAGCCGTGCCACGACTTGTCTTTTTCGACAGTCAGATTGCAGTCATCTCCGGTCAGCCAACGCAGACTATCCTCCAACAGGTTGAGATCGTCGACAGCGCTAGCATGGATCCTCCAAGTCGCGCTGTGCAGCCCCATGGCCCCAGCACGGGCGATTCGCCCTTGAATGCGCCTACTGCTCAGACACGAAGGCCCCCTACGGGGGCTTTGATTCAAATACTGGGGGCAGGTCGGACGGCCCGCATACGGGGTAGCCCCCGAGAAGAGGTCGTTGTCATGGCAAAGGGAGCAGTAGCGAGGGCAGCGGCACGCAAGCAGCGGGACAAGTGGAAGTCCAAGCGCTGGTTTACCATTCGGGCCCCTCGTCACCCCTGGTCTTTCAAGGTCATCGGCGAGACGATTGCAGAGGACGAGGAGCAACTCATCGGTCGGCACTACGAGATAATGCAGAACGAACTTGACGGAGATTTCTCCAAGATGCATGTCAAGGTGCAGTTCAGGATTTCAGGTATCGTCGGTGCGGATGCTTTGACGGAGTACATCGGGCACGAACTGCTGAAGGACCATATCCGTCGACAGATTCGACGCGATCGTGGCAAGATTGACGACACGGTAGACATAGTTACCGTCGACGGCTTCTACATCAGAGTCAAGCCACTGATGATTTCGAGGCACCGTATCAAGGGAAGTCAGAAACAGCAGATGCGCACACTGGCTCGCGAAATCATTCTCAAGGTGGGGGCCACTTCTACGTGGGTCGAAATGCAGAAGGCTTCCTTGGACGGCACGCTTGAGACTCAGATTAAGGAGGCCGCGTCTAAAATTCAGCCCGTCAGGGAGGTAATGATTCGACGCACTCAGCTGATGCAATCAGGGGTCATCACGAAGGACGGCCCCACTCTTGAGAAGGTGCTTGAAGATGAGCAAGCTGAGGAGCAGGATGTCAAATTCGAAGATGAGGAAGAGGAGATTCCGTTTGAGGCCGATTCGGAAAACGTTCCAGATGAGGTCGCTGATGAGGGTACGGAGGAAACAGTGCCCGAGGAAGCAGATGAGGTCACTGAAGATTCCGACGACTCATCCAACTACGAATCCATGACGGTAGTCCAACTCAAGGGACTGCTGAAAGAGGCCGGTAAACCTGTTTCTGGCAATAAGGCCGAGCTCATTGAGCGTCTGAAGGAGTGATCTGATGGCCCGCATAGCGGTGCTCTGTGGAACTGGTATGAGCGCCTTCGCATCTCATCTAGCCTCTGCATCAGGTGTTGTGGCTAGCACAATGAGGGTGGATTCTGAATGGGGGCCGGTGCCAGTAACACTCGTCAGTGCCGATGATGATGAGATATTGATTATTGACAGACATCATTCCGACTCTGACTCAAGAACCCCTCCTCACATCATTGAGCACCGTGCTAACGTCCACGCCGCCGCCAGTTTTCAGCCTGAACTGGTACTCAGCATAAACTCGGTTGGGAGCATGCGCGAGGACCTACCTCCTGGCTCAATAGGAGTTGCAGCAGACGTCCTTGACCTCGCAGAGAGGCCGTGGACATTCTACGATGACCACGCTATTCACGCTGACAGGACGTCGTGCTTCGACTCCCTCGCCAGTGAGACCTGCGCCAAGGCTCTTGAAGCCATTCAGGGACAGGTCGCAAGTGATCTAATTGTAGCCCAATGCATAGGTCCTCAGTTTGAGACCCCTTCGGAGATTGACGCGCTCGAGCGTCTGGGGGCTGATGTTGTTGGGATGACACTCGGACCGGAATCCAGACTAGTAGGCGAGAGGGACCTCCCTCACGTTGCGTTGGCATGCTCTTCGAACTGGGCTGCAGGCAGGACCCCAGGGTCGCCCGAAGCAGAGATTGACCACGATGCTGTCGATGCCATGGCGGCGACCATGAGAGAACTCATCGGTGAATGCGTGAAGGCGCTATTATCCTAGTTGGTGATGATTTGGACAATGACCTGAAGATAGGTTTCGTCCTCATTGGATGCTCCATACTGCTGTTTCCTATGATGATGGATCTGATGCAAGAGCACGATGACGTAGTCAGAGAACACGAGCGTGAGTGCGATATGGACTACAGGTATTTGGTCCTCGATATCATTGAGTCTCCTGATTGGGTGCTGTGCAATGAGTTGGAACAAGAGAAATCACATAGGGTGTCATACTTCCTCGGATCACTGGCCCTGTTCGTGCTTTCTGGATTAGGCGGACTGGTAATGGTGCTGCCATACGAGGAGAGCGACCCTAGGCAGCCACCACTAGGAGGGCAACTACGTTGATGGGTCTCCTTACTCAGCCAGTACCATGACACGACCAGTTAGTGTAGACGATTGGATAGAGATTGAGACGCAAAACAGCCCAGACGGCTCTTGGTTGACAATGATGTCGCGCGTGGCTGCATTCCACCACAAGCACGCTTTCGCATCTGAGGAAAACAACGGGCATGACATGGGCTACCGCGTGGCTCTAACTGTAGAGGAGTTGGGCGAGTTCGCCGCTGCTATCACAAAAGGCAAGCCCGACGAGGAGGCTGCCGAGGAACTTGCCGACCTGCTGATTCTGATACTCGGCCACTCGCTAGCGATGAAGATTGATCTCGAGTCCGAGTTCCACCGCAAGATGGACCGGATAATGACACGAAAGGCCCGAAGAGGCAAGCTTGGCATACGCGTCACAGAATACACAGGAGATGAATCATAGGGTAGCGTTCCGACAGACCCACTGCATCCCCTTCAAGCAGGTTTTCAAAGTTGGATGGGTAATCGGATGAACCCTCTCAACACATCCGATTGTGATATGTTGATGCTTTCAACAAGATGCATTCAATGGATTCCCAGACAGAGAAGCCAGTTGGCCTACTTCTGTCCATCGAAAATGCCGTCAAATGAATCCCTGACCCT
>PSPX01000018.1 GCA_004195715.1 Methanobacteriota archaeon
AGCGGCAACCCGCGACATGGACTCTGACTTCAAGGACGTCGTGGCTTGGGTCTGGTATGGAATGGTAACCGCTGAGGAGATGGGTGTCACCGCTGCAAACGCAGCTGCATCCGCCACCGCTGCCTGCGCTGATGGTAGCGACCCCGGTATGTGCCGCCTACTGACCGAGAACCTCGGCCTAGGCACCACAGCCAACCCGCTTGCGGGTGACTGGATGCAGGCTGTTCTAGCTACCGCTGGAAACTATGGCGAGGCCTATGACGACGCGTTCTGCGACGGCACCTACGATGGTGTCAGCGGATCCGCCGCCATGACCGGCTGCCTGATCTCGCGTGTTGGGACCCTGAACGCTCTCGTTTCCGAGGGCGGGATCCAGTACGCACCAGCAATGCGCTGAATGCATTAGCAGACTGATCGGAAATACGTAAGCCTCTGGGGGGGGGGATTTCTCCCCCAGGGGCCTCACTACCCTTTTACCCCATGCTCCCCTACGGGGAGCATGGCCTTCAGCGAGCGGGCCAGATTGGTTCCTGTCACCTCGTTCGGCAGGCTCTGGCTGGTCCTTTCCATCGTGCGACCATATGTCGTACCTGTCTTGAGCATCTGCCTGTTCTGGCTGTACTCCAACAAGTTCCTCGGAATGTCAATCTCTTACCTCTCTACGATGGCAAGAGACATCACAATTGCTGGCGCCCAGATGAACACTTCGTACTACCCTATGGAAGGATTGGCCCTGATTGTCGGCGGGATTATCCTAATCTGCTTCCTGCTAGTACAGAACGAGATCCCAGCCCTTCTCAGAGGGTTACTGTCACGAGATCCAAAAGCCCTCTCCGAGTGCTCGAGCTCAATCTTCGCCATCCTGTGCTTTGTTGTCTCTTACTTCCTAGTGACCAATGTCCTAGAACTGAGCCCAGGGACTCAAATTCCATTCTTCTTCTTTGGAGGCGCTATTGTTGCCGGAGTACTTCTGCTGCAGGATAACCTAGGCGAGATTCTGAGTTGGAGCAACATCCGCTCCCTCCGTCCAAGGGAGAACTTGGGCGTACTCATCTCGATAGGTTCAATCGTAGTGTTCGCAGGCTTGACCCTCCAAATCTCGTTTATCCCACTTATCTCCCAAAACATCCCCCAATTCCTCTCTCTGGTTATTCTCATCACCGTCATCTACTGGGGCTGGAGACTCTCCCAGGAGGGGATGAAGCCAGCTGTACAGGCCAAGAGGACAGCCGCTCTGGCTTATCTGATTCTCCTGCCGTTTATCCTGTACTTGTTTCTGAGGGTACTCTACCTGATGCACGACCCCGATCCGGTGATGCAGAACCGCTGGGAGGTCAAGTTCGACTTCATGGACAAGGTGAACACCTTCAAGATCAATCCGTGGCCGATGCTGGTGGAGGCGAACTCCGACGCCAGATGGCTGTTCCTGAAGGCCGCTATCATCAACTCCGTGAGAGTGACCCTGCTCAGCATAGTATTGTGTGTTATTCTAGGGACCATTGTCGGTGTCACTAGACTCTCCTCCAACAAACTAGCTTCGACCATGGCGACAGTATATGTCGAGGTATTCAGAAATCTCCCTCTCGCCGTTCTCCTGTTCCTGATTGCAACTCAGTTCGGGATCCAGGCTCCCCTGTTCATAGACGAGACATTCCTTTTCGGAGGGGCCGTGTTCTACAGTAATCAGGGAATCTGGTTCGTGACCGTGGGATCATACCCAGTATTGGTCATGGGCATAGCCGCCCTTGCTCTACTCAGGACCGGCCTGCGTCACATGGACAGGATCGAACCACGATTCATAGTCACCCCAAGCACTCCATTCGAGCATCTTAGGAGGCCCTTCAGCGTATTGGGGTGGAAGACCGAAGCACTCCTCGCAGACATCTTGCTGATAGCAGCAGCATTGGTCTTCATCAATTATCTAGTGCCATTTGTCTCGACACACGGAGGTGGTACCAACGCAGCCCTCGCAATGGCCCTGCTTGTTTACGCTCTGTCGGTCATCAGCAAAGTCGATGATGACGGTATCAACTCGCTGCAGATTGATGACTCTGAATCCGGTCTCAGGAAGAGATTCACCATCTGGATTGCCGCCTTCGCAGTAGCAGCTGGAGCCGTCTATAGCATAGGCGGCCTGTCTTGGCCAGAGTACCTCAAGGACTGGAACAGGGACGGGATCATTGACGCACCCGGATCTTGGGACATAGCCGAAGGCACTGGATTTGAGCTCACGCCCTTCTTCCTCGCCATGATGCTTGGACTGACGCTGTTCACCGCATCTACTGTGGCCGAGATTGTTAGAGGAAGCATCCAGGCCCTTCCTAGGGGGCAGGTCGAGGCTGCTATCTCCCTAGGGCTGAATCCATTCCAGAGACTCAGGCTGGTCATCCTACCTCAGGCTCTGAGGAGCATGGTGCCACTGTTGAACAACCAATTCATGAACGTCTGGAAGAACTCCAGCCTAGCCGTCATAGTCGCCTATAGTGACATATTCTATGTCGTACTGGTGATGATGAACAACGTCGGTAAACTGATTCCTCTGTTCCTCCTCTTGCTCATCACCTATCAGGCAGGCAGCCTAGCAATCTCAGTCGTGATGAACTGGTACAACTCAAGAGTAACGAGCGTGAAGATATGAGTTCGAGAGGCCCTAACATGGATTCGTTCCTTGAGCTAGAGGAATCCATCGCCGGAAAGCCTGGCGGCTTTTGGGTAACTCCTGACAACCGTGAAACGCTCTCACTGGTGGCGATATCGCTAGCACTGTTTTGCGGTTTCGTAGGAGGCATGTGGGAGGAACTCCTGCCCAACGGCTTCTTCGAGCTGGTGGCGAAGGCGGAAGCAGAGGGCGCAAGTTCTCTGTATGCCCAGATCTTCGGCACTATTTGCGTGATTGCCATCACCTTCGCATGGTGGGTGACTCTGACTGCTCTGATCAAGTGGACTCCGGGCAAGTCCCTTTCCAACGCGCTGCTAGGAATCTCCACAGCCTGGATTATCGTCATAGCGGTACGCGGCCTCAGCCACTTCGTCCTAGTCGAAGCAGACTGGGATGTCGTCTGGGCCAACAGAGTACTACTAATCGTTGGCCAGCAGATGACCGAGCAGATGACACAGGCCCCCGGCTCAGAATCTTGCATCGCTGTATCAAATTGCTATGGTGTCAATCAGAACTGGCGCCTGTGGTGGATTCTCTACCCGTCATTCGCCGTTCTAGCGAGCGCCTACGGGACCATTGCTGAAAAGCCAGCAAGATTCCTAGTCTCATTCACCGCATTATGTGGCGTATTGATGCTTATAGCATGGGTGCCGAGCGAAATCAACTACCACAGCATGGTCCCGATTACGAATCTGTCGAAGGCCTTGGTGGTGGGTTATCTGGCATACGGGTCTTCGTACTACTACTGTTCGATATCAGAGGAGTACAAGGCCAACCGATTGAGGACATACATCGCGATAGGGGCTGTGGTCACATTCTTCTTCGCGATTATGATAATGGATCCACCAGAGTCGGTTAAGAATCTAGCAGTGCTCCTCGGCGGCACGCCTGTCCAAGGAATACGTGAAGCCATAATTGCTGGAGATGTAGTCCCAAGCACTCTCGATAAACTCGCAGGAGACGGTATTCAGGCATCCCAATGGGGCGGCCTCTTCGTCAACCTCATTGTGGCAACTGCAGGATGCGTACTCGGCTTCGGGATAGGAATCGTTCTAGCCTTTGGTAGACAGAGTGACCAGCCGTTCTTCAGTGTGCCATCAATCGCTCTAATCGAACTGGTTCGATCTGGCCCTCTAATCTGCTGGCTCTGGTTCGCTGTCTTCTTGATGCCCGATCTGATGGATCCATTCTACGACGCAGAGGATATCATCAGGATGCTCCTGATGTTCGGTGTGTTCGGCGGATGCTACATCGCAGAGGTCCTCAGAGGAGGCCTTCAGGCCGTTGACTCAGGTCAGAAGGAGGCGGCCACCGCACTCGGCTTGTCTCCCTTCCAGGTCAAGATGCAGGTCGAGCTACCTAATGCAGTCAGGACCACACTACCCTCCATCGTTAGCGTGTTCATCGGTCTTTGGAAGGACACTACACTGCTGTTCATCATCAACATACTAGACTTCTTCAAACTGGCCAAGGACTTACCAGCCACAGACTTGCGTTTCCTTGGTAACTTCCTAGAGCCACTATACGTCACCGCCCTAGTCTTCTGGGTGTTCGCATTCTACCTATCCAGAGTCTCGATGAAGATCGAGAAGGGCCTTGGACTGGTCAGAGAAGGAGGAGGAGAAGTAGCATGAGTGAATACGACAGGAACGATAAACCAGAAACCGGAGATAATGAGATGATTATTGAGACCAAGGGAGTGAAAGTAAACTTCGGAGATTTCTGGGCATTGAAGGGAATAGACATCAGCGTGAAGAAGGGAGAAATCATCGTCATCCTCGGTCCTTCGGGTTCGGGCAAGTCAACCTTCATTCGAACGCTCAACCGCCTGCAGCCACATAGCGGCGGTACGGTTGTCATTGACGGCATCACTGTGGACGATGACACCACCGTGTCCGACCTGAAGTACGTCCGTGCTGAGATTGGCTTTGTGTTCCAGCTGTTCAACCTCTTCCCGCACCTCACCATCATGGAGAACATCACCCTGGCCCCGATGAAGGTCAAGGGGATACCCAAGAGGGAAGCTGAGGACCAGGCGATGGTACTGCTTGAGAGGGTCGGAATCCCGGAGCAGGCCTACAAGTACCCGAGTGCGCTCTCCGGCGGACAGCAGCAGAGAGTGGCGATCGCCCGCGCATTAGCGATGGACCCCAAGATTATGCTGTTCGACGAGCCGACTTCAGCGCTCGACCCGGAGATGATCAAAGAGGTCCTAGACGTCATGATTGATCTCGCAAAGGAAGATGTCACGATGATTGTCGTGACCCACGAGATGGGCTTCGCAATGGCGGTTGCAGACCGAGTCATTCTGTTCGACGAGGGAGAGTTAGTCGAGCAGAACACCCCGGCCGAGTTCTTCGACAACCCACAGCACAAGCGGACCAAGTTGTTCTTGGAACAAATCCTATGATTGCCTCGTTCACCGAGCAATAGTATATCGGGTCGTTATGACAGCAAACATCGCATGAGTTGCCTTGATGGTTTTCCAAATGGTCTTGAATTGACCTACGCCTGCGCCTCGGAATTAATGGAGACGGGACCGGTTTCCGCGCTGCTGATAATCGTCATCGGCATCCCTCTCATCAAGATAGCCAAGCGATACCTCAGGAAGCTGTTCGACAGGACCGAGTTCGACGAAGGGCTCGAGAATTTCATGTTCCGCATCGCCGGTGTTGCAATGGGGGCCCTCGTCATACTGACAGCCGCCAACGAGCTCGGCATCAACGTCACCGGAATCGTTGCCGCGCTGGGCATCTTCGGCCTGGCCGTGGCCTTCGCCGCCCAAGACACGATGGAGAACGTCATCGCTGGCATCTTCATCATCATCGACAGGCCCTTTCGGGAGGGCGAGCGCATCATGCTGCCCAAGAAACTCGGGGGAATCTACAGCAGTTGGGGAGATGTCAAGGAGATCGGCCTGCGCACCACCCACGTCCGCTCTACCGACGGGGTGATGCTGACAATCCCCAACAAGTTGCTGACAAAGGACGCCGTGGCGAACTTCAGCCACCGCAGCGACATGGAGCTGCGCGTACGCATACGACTGGGCGTTTCACCGACATGGAAAAACGTCACCAAGGCCGAGGAGATCGTCGAGGACATCGCTGCCAACCATCCCGACATCAGCCAGAAGCCAAAGGTACCGGAGGTTGTGCTGAGGGATTTCGGCAAGCACGAAGTCATCATGGAGGTTCGCTACTATGTCGACAACGCCCGCAAGATGAGACCCTCGAAGTCGTTCTTCGTGACCGAGATACTGCGTCGATTCGAGGAGGGTGGAGTTAAGCTCTCAATCCCTGCGAGTATCCAGATGAACGCAGATGTGGACCTTGATGATCTAGGACTTTAGGGCTCGATCCAGTGAGCGACCCGATCGTGAATGGTCCTGCGAAAGGTCAGTAGTTGTAGGGTCGGGCCACTCAGATCCACGGTAACCCTAGCGCCTCTAGTGAAATGAGTCTCGTCCCAACCATCACTGACGATGTAGCCACGGTGCATGTCGCTTGTTATCGCCGTGGCCTCGTTCGTCCAGGCCCAGTACGAACCGTCATCATCCCTCGAGTCGCGAGGCAGGTCCCTTGATGCGAACAGATACCACGAGTCAAGCTGCTCAAGCGGGAAACTCGTACCCTCGATGTTCACGACGTGTCGGAACCACGCCCCCTGGCCGAGGAAGGTGGAGAATAGGCAGCCCGATGAGCGTTGGATCACATCTATCTCACCCTCACTGCCCACATCTCCTCTCTGCAACCTGTACCTCGAGGGCTGGTACTGGTGTGTGTTGGCAATAATGAGATCGTTCAGTGCCGGGTCCGAGAAAACCTTCTTGCCACTAGTCGTCACTATCTCGGCCTGCAGCCTAGGCAGCACATTCACTATCGCATCACCATCTAAGGCGGCCCTGATATCCGAATCGAAGTGCTCAGGGGCGCTTCCCATGTAGAACCCGTAAGAACCGTCCTCGTCATCGTCTTGGGGGTGACTGTTTACTCCCATCACAGGAGTGTCGGAGTCTATAGAGTGGGCAATCGAGGTCAGGGTCCCGTCACCTCCGAGTATGATCACGAGATCACGGTCGGCGAAGTCCTCTCTGCTGACTGTTTCGCGGGCCTTGAAGGTGATTGCAGTGCCTCTGTCACGGACCAGTTCATCGAGTGATTTCCGGACTGTCTCGAGCGATTTGTCGTGCACATCCTCGAAATTCTTCTTGTAGACGACTAGGATGTCCGAGGCCATCTCTGCACGCTCCCTGCGCCCCTCGCTCCGTGGGCGTCCCATATAGGCGCGACGCAAGCGTGAACACCCTATTCGGATGACCGCTGTCGCATAGGCTCATCACCCATACCCGCCCGCAAGCGGCCGTGAGAGGCATCATTCTGACCGTCTTCGTATTGCTCTGCCCTCTGGGGGCAGGGTGCCTCGCAGTCCCCGAGGAGGTCTGCCCCGAAGGTGAGTGCTTCCCACTGGATTCGGTAGCGCTATCGGAACTCCTCTCTGCTCCAGGTGCCTTCGATGTACTCTCTTACGCGGAGAACTTCGAACGGTTGAGAGTCGAGACTTCCACTGTTTATGACAACCAAGGACAGTTCGCTGAAATCCACTGGAGTGTCGCCAAGGACGATACGGCAAACCTGAGATCGATAGCGATGAGATTCACCGTCGGCACCTCAAGTATGGATAGCGAGGTCATCGAGGGACAATATACTACCAACATCAGGGTTGGTGGTGACTGGTACGAGGGCCGCGACGCGGTTCCGCAGTACGCCGACCCGTTCGCAGAGCTCGCTCAACTTGCCAATGAACAGCCCGAAGGGATGTGGCCGCCGTTTGGCTTCGATGTTGCCTCGGTAGCCGAACTCGACTGGACGATTTCGGGGGACTTTCTCTCACTACAGCAAATCGCCACAGCCAGCAACGCTACACACACTATCATCCTTGAATTGATGGGCGCCCCTCCAATGATTACGGGGATAGAGGCCTACTCGGGTGACGAGGAGCAGTTCACGCTCAGGGTCTCGACCGGCGATGACGTGGTTATATCGCTGCAGGAGGATCTCCCCCGCACGCCAGTGGAGTTCAGTCTGGACGCAGAACCAATCCAAGTGGGTGATATCACAGTCTGGTCCGGCCCCGTTCCTTCGGGGATGGATTCTGATATCGAGCCGGCTGAACTGGAGTTCCATGGCATCTCGGAAGAAGGAGGAGATGCGGCCTCGGTAGCTATGATGCGATTGGATCAAGGCACTTCCAACATCACATTGGATGACGGCACATGGTGGGAGTTCACTTGGATTGACTACCTCTCACGAGGATATTTCTCTCACAGTGACTTGTATCACATTAGTACCAACGCGACAGGCCAACTTAGCGTAGCGCTCTATGATTCATGGGCCCAACAGTGGACTGGAGGTCCGCTGCAGGGCGAATGACTCTCGGGCCCGATGAGTATCTTCAAACGCCTAATCGGAAACGCTCGGGCATGACTGAGAGCAGCCATCCTCTGATGCGACTGCTCTCGCATCTCAGGCACTACAGGAACATGGTGCTGCTGGCCTCCTTGTGTTCAGTCCTCAACAAGGTTTGGGATCTAGCTCCGCCCGTTTTGATTGGCATGGCCATCGACGTCGTTGCCACCCGTGAAGACTCGTTCCTCGCCCAGATGGGGTATCCGGATGTCTATGACCAGCTGTACATACTCACAGGCTTCACCGTGGTCATCTGGGTGCTGGAGTCGATGTTCCAGTACTTTTACGCCGTTTTGTGGCGCAATCTGGCGCAGACTGCGCAACATGAGTTGCGAATGTCAGCTTATACTCACATCCAAGACCTCGAGATGCAGTGGTATTCTGAGCAGTCTACGGGCGGTCTGATGGCCATAATGAACGACGACGTCAATCAGTTGGAGCGCTTTCTAGATCAGGGTGCGACCGACCTGCTTCATGTGGCTACCACTATCATTGTGGTCGGCGCGATTATGATATCGGTAGCACCCGAGGTCGCACTCCTAGCCATCCTTCCCGTGCCAATCATAGTCACGGGCTCGTTCATCTACCAGCGAAAGATAGGCGTGCGTTACACCAAGGTGCGCGGCAAGGTGGCAGATCTGAATGCGTTGCTGAACAACAACCTCCACGGCATCACGACAATCAAGTCATTCACCGCAGAGGATCGCGAGGTCGAGAGGGTGAGTGCAGCCTCGACCTCATACAGGGACGCCAACAAGGAAGCAATCCGCCTGTCTGCATCCTTCGTGCCGATAATCCGCATGGCCATACTGTTCGCCTTCACTGCGAACATGTTGGTAGGCGGCTGGTTCGCTCTGGACGGGCGTATCGGCCTCGGCGCGTACTCTGTCATCGTCTTCATCACCCAGCGCCTTCTGTGGCCGCTGACTAGGCTCGGCGAGACCTTCGACCTATACCAGCGGGCCATGGCCTCGACCTCCCGCGTACTGGATCTCCTAGACACTAAGATTGGGATAGTAGAGGGGGAAACCCGACTCGACTCGGCCCGCGGCGAAATAGAGTTCAGCGATGTTGGATTCTCCTACCCGAATCGCGAAGTGGTTCTGAACGACATCGACTTGACGGTGCCCGCTGGCAAGACAGTCGGATTGGTCGGCTCGACGGGCTCGGGCAAGACTACTCTAGTACGCCTACTACTGAGGTTCCACGATCCCGACTCCGGCATAGTGACGCTCGATGGCCACGATGTCAGGGAGTTGACTCTGGAATCTCTCAGAGGCTCCATAGCTCTAGTCAGCCAGACCACCACGTTATTCCCTGGCTCGGTTCGAGAGAATGTGCGCTACGGTGACCCGGATGCTGATGAGCAAGCGGTCATCGAGGCAGCCCGCATAGCAGAGGCGCTGAGTTTCATCGAAGATTTGCCGGACGGCTGGGACACCGACATCGGTGAGGGTGGTCACAGGCTCTCAGGCGGCCAGCGCCAGAGGATAGCTATCGCCCGAGCAGTCCTCAAGGATGCACCGGTACTGGTGCTTGATGAGGCGACGAGCAACGTCGACAACGAGACTGAGGCAGCCCTCAAGCGCTCCATCGAGAGGATATCGGTGGGCCGCACCACACTCATCATCGCCCACCGCCTGTCCACGGTGCGCAACGCGGATGTAATCGCCGTCATTGGTGAGGGCGTAATCTCTGAGACAGGGACACACGAGGAATTGCTGGAAAGCAACGGCCTCTACTCACGACTATGGGCCGTTCAGACTGGTGAGGTATCTACATGAGTGAGGATAGGGGTCTGCCAAAGCTCACGGAACTAGCCAAGACAATCGGATTCGAGATTACCGAGTTCAGTGAAGGCTCGTGCGTTGTCGAGTGTACGATTCGCGAGGATCATCTGAACATGGGAGGTGTGGCCCATGGAGGCATACACGCCACCCTGCTAGACTCCGCGATGGGAGGCACTCTAGTCTCCACTTTGGCAAAGGAGGAATGGTGCGCCACTGCACAGATAGACATCTCTTATCTCAACGCAGTGGGGACGGGCACTCATCTGATAGCCACGGGGGAAGTCATTCGCAGGGGCAGGAACCTAGCCCATATGGAAGGCCGGTTGACTGCTGACGATGGGACTTTAGTGGCTACTGCAAAGGGAATCTGGGCCATTTGGGTTGTACGCCCTAGTTCGGAAAGAGAGTGAGTGGCCGGGAACAGGTTAATTTCCCCCTTGCGTCTCCGATTACTGATGGCGAGGTCCAGTTCTCCACTCTTCTTCTTGGCGGGCTTCACACAGTTGTACATAGGGTCAGCTCTAGGAGATGATTCGGCTCTCGCACTGCTCGGAGCGATTCTAGAGGTAACAGGAGGGAGTTCGGTGCTGGTTGGCTTATATCTGCTGATTTTCGTTGCTAGGCATCACGAGGAGTTCTCCGAGTCATACAACAAGATCGAGAACTCTGTGATGTCTAGGGAGAATACCGGATCTCTCCATCGCGTGGATCCGAAGCCAGCTTCCATGAAACTCATCAATGTCATCATACCAAGCATTCTCTCATTCATAGCAGCATGGGCATGGCTAGCCAACTAGTAGGTGATGCATGGATAAGCCCAAGCAGGGCCTCGAAGAGATGGTCGATCGCGTCATTGACAATCCAGCATACGATATGCTCGGAGGGTACCATATGTTCCTCCGCAGAGTTACCATCCCAATCCTTCTCATTCTAATCTTCATGATTGTATACGATTTTCTGCTGGGGTATCTTTCAAGTGACCTCACACTGATACTGAGTGCCCTAGTAACTGGTCTTTCAGTTGGACCAATTATTGGTCTTGAGACATATTTAGCCATACGCCGACAGGGGAAATGACCTACTCACTGGCTTTTCCCATCATGCCGCCGAATGGGTAAAGGGGGGAAGCCTCCCCTTTCACGACAATGGGATTGCTTGATTCATTCGATATCTTTGAATTTCTGGGCTTTGGAGAGGCCACCGGACTCGAGTTACTGTTCGCCGCCTCTGCCTTGGTTGGAGGAATTCTGTTTGTACTGTGGTTCGCCCTGATGATGATTGGTGGTGTGGCTGCGGACATCTTCGAAGGACTCCTTGGGATAGAAGGGGTCGGCGATCTCGGAGCCGATGCTTCGTTCAAGGCGCTGACTTTTCAAGGTCTCATGGCCTTCTTGATGTTTTTCGGCCTCGCTGGGCTGTATACTCTGAAGTCCACCGAGACTTCGACGATTGCCATCGCAGTAGGTGGGGCTGCTGGTTTCGCATCCATGTACGGCACTGGCAAACTGTTCCAGTTGTTCATCACTCTACAATCAGACGGGACAGTTGGGATAACGGAGGCTATTGGGGCCACCGGAAGCGTGTATCTTCGAATCCCTCCCAACGGCTCCGGACAGGTTCAGGTTAACTACGGTGGCAGTAGAAGGACAAAGAACGCCAGGTCCCACGACAACGCCGAGATTGACAGCGGCGTATTGATCGAAGTAGTCGACACGATAGGCGATATTCTCGTAGTAAAAAGAAAGTGAGAAGACCCTTAGGAATTGGATTTCCTAGCCGTGCAGGGAAAGCCTTCATGACCTCATGAGCCCTCTTGGGGCCAGAGGCGATGCTGAATGGCTGATTCTGGAGCACTTTTGACAACGATGATATTTGCGACTGTACTGGTACTTGTGGCGGTGACGATATTCTTTGCACAGCGCTACAGGAGGTGTCCACCCGACAAGGTGATGGTCATCTACGGGCGTACTGACAAGGGCCGCTCGTCGAGGACCATACACGGAGGTGCAGCACTAGTCTGGCCACTAATACAGGACTACGCGTACCTGCCCCTTACCCCGATTACAATCAACATCGACCTGAGGAATGCACTGTCCCTCCAGAACATCAGGATCAACGTACCCAGCACTTTCACCATCGGCATCAGCATCGAGGAGCACATCATGCAGAACGCTGCACAGAGACTACTCGGTTTGAAGATGGAAGACATTGAGCAAATGGCTGAGGAAATCATCCTCGGCCAGCTGCGTCTGACTGTCGCCTCAATGACCATCGAGCAGATCAACCAAGACCGCGACAATTTCCTCGCCGGCATCACCCACAACGTGGAGAAGGAGCTTGAGAAGGTCGGCCTGAAACTCATCAACGTCAACATCGTCGACATCACCGACGACTCCGACTACATCGAGAGCATCGGTAAGAAGGCCGCAGCGACTGCGGTTGAGAATGCCCGTGTTGATGTAGCCAACGCCGAGCGCGACGGTGCTATCGGTGCTGCACAGGCTGACAAGACCCGAGAGATTCAGGTCGCTGAGAATATGGCTTCAGCCACTAAGGGACGTAAGGCAGCTGAGGCTGATCAGCGTGTTTACGTCGAGGGCCAAGAGGCTCTGGCAGTCTCCGGTGAGAACATGGCTCAGGCTGAGATAGCCAATGCAAACGCTGACCTCAAGGAGGCGGAAGCTGGTGCTAAGCAGAGGGCTGACGTCGCCACGGCGAAGTCCGAGGCTGCCATCCAGCGTGCTTTTGCTGGTGAGGAAGAAGAGCGCCTGAAGGCAAGTGAGATTGTCCGTGAGAACATCCAGAAGCAACAGATTGAGATTGCTGCTGAAGCCGAAGCCGAACGCCAGCGACGAGTTGCACGTGGTGAGGCCGATGCTATTCTTGCAGTTTACGAAGCAGAGGCGAAGGGTATCCAACAGGTTCTCGACGCCAAAGCGAAGGGATATCAGAATCTCGTCATCAGCGCTGCTGGTGACCCCAAGGCCGCCGCAACTCTGCTGATGGTCGAGAAGGTGGAGAGTATGGTAGCGGCTCAGGCCGAGGCCATTAGCAACCTGAAGATAGACAAGGTCACCGTCTGGGACGGAGGCAACAACGACGATGGCTCATCTGCCACCAGTAACTTCGTGAGCAGCCTCGTCCAGAGTCTGCCTCCAATCCACGATGTAGCCAAGATGGCTGGAGTCGATCTGCCAGACTATCTCGGCACCATAACCGAGGAAGAAGACGGCGAGTGAGCGACTGTCTCTTTGAGACAGTCAGGCTCATGAGGCGGCCTACCATGGGCATCACATGCGCGACGACGATGTAGTCATCATCGGAGGTGCCCGGACCCCGTTCTGCGAGTGGCTGGGCGGCAAGCGAGGTGACGGAGAAGCAGGAGGCCGACTCGCCTCAGTTTCGACCGAGGAGCTCGGAGCGATTGCCATCCGTGCCGCATTAGAAAGGACAGGTACCGACCCGTCCTCCGTCGATCATGTGGTGATGGGTCACGCACTGCAGACCTCTGGCCAAGCCATCTACGGCGCCAGGCACGCCGGACTCAACGCCGGCATACCGCATGAGGTTCCGATGCTCACTCTCAACCGCCTGTGCGGCAGCGGCGCGCAGTCTATCGTGACCGGCGCCCAGATGATTATGCTGGGCGAGGCCGACGTAGTGGTGTCTGGGGGTATGGAGAACCTCTCGCAGGCCCCTCACGTCCTTCGGGGCATGCGTGAATCGCATAAGCTCGGGAGACCGCCTCAGGAGGGCTACGTTCTGCTCACAGATATGGAGGACTACTTCTTCACCAACCTCATCGACAACACCTGCGACTCGTTCATGGCGCAGACCAGTGACGAACTGTGTCACCGTGTCGGCGTGGTCCGCGAGCAGGCCGACGAGTTCGCAGCCCTCAGTCACGCTAGGACCGAGAGCAGCGTCGACTCTGGCTTGTTCGATAACGAGATCGTCACAGTAGAGACTCCTGATGGGCCGGTGAGCGCGAGCGACGAGGACCACTTCGTCCGAGGTACCACCATTGAATCGTTGTCCGGGCTACGTCCGCACTTCGGTCCCAAATCCCTCGTCACTGCAGGAAATGCCTCCGGAGTAGTCGACGGGGCGGCAGCTGTAGTACTGAAGTCATCCAGCAGAGCTGCAGCGGACGGAGACGAGCCGCTTGCTCGGGTCGTAAACTGGGGCATCGTCGGATTAGATCCTGCGATAATGGCATTCGGCCCTGTCCCGAGCAGCAAAAAGGCACTTGAGAGGGCTGGCCTCACAGTTGATGACATAGACCGATGGGAGATCAATGAGGCCTTCGCAGGCCAGGCCGTGGCGTGCATGCAGGAGCTCGGCCTAGATGTGGACAAGGTCAATGTGAATGGAGGGGCGGTCGGCTTGGGTCACCCACTGGCTGCGACCGGCACCAGGCTGGTGCTGACACTGGCGCACGAACTGAAGCGCAGTGGTGGCCGTTACGGCATAGCCACCGCGTGCATCGGTGGCGGACAGGGAATCGCGATTATCATCGAGTCAATTTGACTATTTTTCGATAAATTTCGCCGTAGGAGAGGTTATCCCTCATCGTGCCCGGCAAAGAACATGACCTTCACGAAGCCTGAGCACATTGTAACCGAACATATCGAAGGAACCGGGCACGCAGGCAGGAAACGCAGCCTGGTGAAGACCCTGTCATGGAGAACCATCGCGACCACGGACACCATCTTGATCGCCAGATTCATCACCGGAAGTTGGACTATTGGTTTGGGGATTGCCACCATAGAGGTGTTTACTAAGATGGCACTGTACTATCTGCACGAGCGAGGTTGGAGCTCTTTGGATTGGGGCCTAGAGGACGTTGATGTAGATGCACAGGCCCTGGAACTTCGTCCTGTTCATTGAGCCCGCGGTCCTATTGAAGGAGAGAATCCCGGGTAACTCGAGTCTCCTGACCACATAGGTTATCTGTTGTATGTTCCGGCCGTCGGTCGTTAGCATGGGGGGGACTCGCTCTAGGGGCTTCGTGAAGGCAGTATGCCGGAAGGCCATAGCAACTCTGACCGGCACGGGGACTCGTGCTGTTGTATAGGCCAATAGGCTCGACGAAGTGATTGGAATGGATTCACAAAAACGCACCATCGTCAAGACTCTCCTGTGGAGGTTCATTGCAAGTGGCACAACAGTAGTTGTTGTGTTTGGACTATCAGGAAATATCACATTGGGATTGACGGCTGCGGCAATAGGCATCCCTCTCAAACTGTTCATGTATTACTTCTATGAGCGATTCTGGATGAAGTCGATTGAATGGGGGAAGGTCTCAGATGATTTCCCGGAACTTTCAGTTAAGGATGTGTCATCAGGTTCTTCGGGCCGGCCGAGAGGCGCTTTGGCGCAGCGGGCACGCAAACCCTGAACTCAAATGTTCACTCGGGGATGAACCAGTGTTCTTTCTTCGGTGAGAGGGGTCTTTTCATCCACAATGGGCGGCGCTCTCCCCGAGGATGAGTCTCGCGCTGCTTAGCCATCTGGTTCCAGCGCTTGTAGTACTCGAACGACTTCTCGGTGTCGACCTCGATATCGCCATACTTCTCGTCCGCAGATGGCCTACTCAGCCTTACCTTTTGGAGCCAGCAGTGGGCACCGCTAATCGGGTCCGGCTGCACCGCGTGGGTGATGTTCTGATGGACGCCCCCGTCCCTCCACCAGACTCTGTTGGTATCGGGGTCATCTGACTCCCACGGCCCGACTCCAGAGACGGTCCGCATGCGCTTCCTACCGTCCCCGACGTCCTCGATCGAGACCTCGTTGCTGAGGAAGCGGTTGCCTTGGTCTTGGGCGCGTCTCCAGCGTCCGATGTGGTGCGAGCAGCCGACCACTCCCGGCTTGATACCCTCAGTGACCCATACCTTGTCGACAAACCAGCCGATTTCGGTCTCTATCTTGAGCAGGTCACCTTCTGCTACACCGAGCTTCGCGGCGTCTTTCGGATGTATCCATATCGGGTTGCGATGACCGATTTCGACCAGCCATTTGGCGTTAGCCGAGCGTGAGTGTATGTGCTGCGGTAGGCGAAAGTTTGGCAGTAGGCAGTACTCGTCTTCGCCCTGCAGGTTGTCAGGGTGGACGTGACTGCGGATGCGGTAGTGCGGAATTGCGTGCTCTGGGTAGCCGAACTCGACCATCGTCGGAGAGTACAATTCCTGTTTGCCACTCGGCGTCGGCCAGCCCTCCTGCTCGTGCTTGGAGTAGGTGGCTTCCTCGATCAAGAAGGCCCCGTGCTTACGCATGTAACCGAGTGCGTCCAAACCCTCAGCGGCAGCCGCCTCGGGTAGGCCGGGTACGCGCTCGAAGGTGTACTGGTAGTACTCGTCGACGGTTATTCGCTCGCCCTCGCGGTACGGACTCATGAAGTGCTCGCGGATGCCCATGGTGCCATCATCGATGCGCCACGATAACTCGTTCCAGAACTCATCCTCCTCCCAGACCTCTCCAGGGTTGACCTCGCGCGTGAACTCGACCTCGCGCCCTTCCCTACGGGCGTACTCGCGCAAAACCGGTTGCCTGAAGGCTACCCATTTTCCTGCCGAGGTGGCATAGGAATTGATGTCGTGGCGCTCCGAGGCGTGGCCCATAGGCAGCACGTAGTCAGCGAAGAATGCCGTCTCATTCCACGTCGGGGTGAGTGCCACGTGGCAGCCAACGGATTCCTCGTCCTCCAGCATCCCAATCCACGAGAAGCCATCTGGGTAGGTCCAGACTGGATTGAAGACGCGGGTGAAGTAGACATCCATGGTGCCGCGACCATCCTTCACCAGATGCGGGAGGATGTGACTCATCTCGTAGTGCGACAGCGTGTACTCAGGCGGGAAATGCAACTCGTTCCAGCCGTCAGGAGCAGGAGGCTCGTCGAACAACTCCGGACTGAATTTAGACCACGAGTTGGGCGATGTCCCTCCCTCGGTGCCAACGCTACCGGTTAGGACATTGAGCAGGTGTAGCGTTCGCGCCACCTGCCAGCCTCCGAGATTGCCTATTGCCGCTGAGCGCCAGACGTGTGTTGACAGGCGACTGCCGGCACCGGCCACGGCCTCGCCAGCCTCGATGACTTGCTCAACCGGGATGCGGCATTCTGCAGCGGCAAATTCAGGAGTGTACTCGGCGTATTCCTCGAGTAACAGTTCGATGAAACGCTCGAAGGTGGATGGTTCGTCAGGGTAGTCAGCCTCGAGCCATGCCTCCCAGTTGACCCAATTCTCAACGAATTCACGGTCATACAGGCCGCGCTCAAGTATCATCTTAGCCCAAGCTAAGAAGAGAGCTGTCTCTGATCCAGGCCAGGTTGGTAGCCAGTGGTCTGCCATGGCTGCGGTGTTGGATAGTCGAGGATCGATGACGATGAGTTTTGCACCGTCCATCATCCCCTCGAGAATTCTCTGAGCGTGCGGATTGAAGTAGTGGCCTGTTTCAAGGTGCGAGGAGGTCAGCAGGATGACCTTGGCGTTGGAGTGATCCGGCGAGGGCCTGTCGTGCTTATGCCACAGACTGTATCCGGTGCGAGCACCCGCAGAACAGATGTTGGTGTGACTGTTATGGCCATCGACGCCCCAAGCCTTCAGCACCCTCTCGACGTAGCCCTCGTTCCCGGGCCTACCGACGTGATAGACGACACGGTCCTTGGCCCCAGTCTTCAGCGAAGCCCGAATCTTCGCAGCAATCTCGTCGAGCGCCTGGTCCCAGTAGATCCTCTCCCAGCCGCCTTCGCCACGCTTGCCAACTCTCTTCAGAGGGTACAGAATCCTCTCGGTATCGTTAATCTGATTGATTGTAGCCGGGCCCTTGGCGCAGTTCCTGCCACGGCTTCCAGGGTGGTGCGGGTTACCCTCGAACTTGGCAACCTGCCCTGATTCCTTGTCGACGTAGGCCAACATCCCACAGGCCGATTCGCAGTTGAAGCAGGTGGTCGGCACTAGAGAGTAGCGCCGCTCGACGCGCTTGGGCCACTCGTTTGCGTCGAGCTCGACATGATCGTGCCAGTTCTCTGGGTCGGGGAACTTGCGGAGGTTGACTGACTCTGAGGAGGAGTGCTCGCGATCAAGGTCAGGGATGATCCGCAGTCTCTGCGCGATGTCCTCGATAAGTGTCTTCTTCATGCGTTTCACCTCAGTGTAAGGTCTCCAGTTGCGGCTTGATAACAGTACCATGGGCATGTTTGGATACTACTGCCAGCATCACTACGGCGATGACCATAGAGAGGATTCCTGATGATGCCAAGAGGATAAGGCCCGCGGCTCCAGCAACAATCATCTCAACCAGCATCTTGGCCGTTAGGAACCTGTCTTCAGACCACGAACGGCCGCGCGCCTGCCCCAACAGCCAAGCTGTGTATACCCCAGTTAGGACAGCTAGGGGGACTCCTGCGTATGCGAGGTACTCGAGATATACACGGTCCATATTGAAGAGCAAAACTGCGCCACTGCAGGCTAGTATTCCGCCAAATCCTGCGAGAATGTAAGCTCCCTTGACCAGCCAAGAGTCCCAGTTTGGCCGCAGCATCACGTAGAGAAAACGCTCAGGACGGTCAAGATCCATGACGAGAAGAACTCCTGTGATTCCAAGGAAGGCCGTGCAGCCGATGACCAACTGCCACCACATATCATCGGTCATTTCCAGCATACCCGAGAGCATCATCACCATTGCTACGAGGTAGGTTCCCGAGGCGATGGCCTTGGTCATGATGTAGGCAGAGACTTCCCAGCCCCAAAGCACCCCCTTGGACGGCTGGTCGTACGAACGCTTCGGCTTACCAGCATCCTCCTCCAACTTGGACATAACATCGCGTATGATGGCCCGGTCTCGAGGAGCCGCCGTTCGAGCCTTTTTCTCCAGAGCCAGTTGGATAATCATTGACTGAGTGTCTGCAGCCCCCGTCCTCTTGTCGGCATACTTAGCGAAGTGACCCACTCCGGCCGCTTGATCTGTCCACAGGTATTCGCCAGTGCGCTCGGTGGCGTGAGGATCCAGAATATCTTCACTAGTCTCAACGTAGAACACGTTCGGCTTCGCACCTGACTCGGGTTTACGCACTGTGGTTTCGTGCTCGGTTAGATAGCCAGAGATAGACGAGTTGGGATCATCGAGGTCACCGGAGATAATGGCCTCGGTTGGGCAGACAATGACGCAGGACGGCTCGTATGAGTGCTCAATGCGGTGGGCGCAGTAGTTGCACTTCGCTGCAGTTCCTTTGTTTGGGTCAATGTAGAGGGCATCATACGGACAGGCCTGCATGCATGACTTGCAGCCGATGCAACGCTCGTCGTCGAAATCTACGATACCATCGTCGCGCGTGAACAGTGCCGTCGTAGGGCAGATTGTCGTGCACGGTGAGTCCTCGCAGTGGTTGCAGCGATGGACACTGAACTCTCTGGTGACATCTGGGTAGGTGCCCTTCTCGATGTACTTGACATGAGTCCGATTCACTCCGATGGGAACGTCGTGCTCAGACTTGCAGGCGACCGTGCAGGCATGGCAGCCGATGCACTTCCTGTTGTCTATCACGAAGCCGTAGTTGACCATAGTCCGCCCTCTCTGAGGGCGGACACCCCATCAGGGCAAATGAGTCTTCCCGGCCTTGTCACAGTATGATGCCGGCGATGCCGGCTGCTGCAATCCAGGTTCCGGCTACCGATCCTAGGTTACCTAATGCAGTCACTAGGAGTACCTTTCCGACACGATTCCTCCACAACAAGGAGTACTTGTCCATCGACAGGAAATCGCTAGCATCCTTTCCTGTAGGAGGGTCTACCTTCAGTTGGGTGTATCCAGCTACCCAACCTGCCGCCACAGTCGGATTAAGTGATGTGAGAGGAGATGCCAGAGCGCCCACCAGAATTGAGAGTGGATGTCCTCTGGCCAATAACACGCCAAGCCCCGTCAGACTCGCGTTGATGGCCAACCAAATTTTCCCAGATTCTATTATTTCATCCATCATTCCATGGTAAGCGAGCCATGTCAGTCCCGAGATGAATAACACGGGTATCCCCCATATCACTGCCTTTGGCCAGAACGACTTCGAAGGGGTCCTGTTCAACTCAGCTAGTCTCGATGCCACCTCCATCGCTGGCTCTCCTAACTGGTGCTGCACTCCGCTGAGGTGACCCGCACCCACTACCGCGAGAACTCTGCCCTTGCCTCTGATTTGCTGAAGCCTACCAGCGAGAAAAGCATCTCTTTCGTCTATCAGGACCGAGCCGGCTGCGGGGGCGACCTCGCGGGCCTCTTCCATCAGGTTGCTGAGTAAGTCGGAGTCCTCTAGCAGTTCCTCGACAGAGCCTTCCTCTTCGTCATCATCCTGCCACAACAGGGCATCTAACACTCGGAACTTCTCTCTGAACCCCATCTTTGACCATGCTCTCCTGAGGGTTATCACGACGTCCCTGTCGATTAGTTCCACAGGGACCCCCGCCTCGTCCGCTGCCTCTATCGCAGCGAGTAGCTCGGCACCTGGCTTTTCGCCCGATACAATTCCCATCCGGCGCTGTTCTGCGGCCAACGCCGACTGCAAGAGTATCATGTGTGACCTACCTTCGTTTAGAATCTTCAGCAGATCTTCGTTGTCCAATGCGTCCGGCTCGAGCAACGAAGCTTTGCGAGACTCGCACAGTTCGATTGCGACTAGATCTGGTTTCCACTCCTCGATTTGTTGGCGCACCAACTCGACTGAGGCACTGCTGATGTGGGCTGTTCCAACCAGCCTCAGGCTGTCATCGATATCGACTATGTTCTTCTGAGTCCCTCCCATTCAGTCGACCTCCAGTGCACTAATCGCCGAGAACAAATCTGAATGCTCGGCGACATCATGGACCCTGATGATGTCCACACCGAGATCAATTGCCTTAGCAGCGATACCGAGGCTTCCGGCCAAGCGGTCGGAAGTGTCCTCCCTGCCGAGCAGGTGGCGAAACATCGACTTACGGCTGACGCCCCAGAGCAGAGGCATCCTCTCATCGGGCACTACTGAGCGCCCCGCGGAGAGCAGTGTGAGATTGTGCTCCAACATCTTGCCGAAGCCGATTCCCGGGTCAGCAATCACCACACTTGGATCCACTCCCGCCTCGAATAGGCTAGTCGCAGCATTCTCTAGGGAACCTCTGACCTCAACCACGACATCTCCGTATGCAGGGTCGTCCTGCATGTTCTCCGGAAGGCCCTGCATGTGCATGATGCAGACCGGACATCCTCGCTGAGCCACCAAGTCAACCATCTGCGGGTCTGAGAGCGCGGAGACGTCGTTGACCATGTCGGCACCGGAGTCAAGCGCGGCCCGTGCAATACTCGCCCTGCGGGTGTCGATAGAGATGCATATGTCTGGAAGTGCCTGCCTTACGGCCTCGACCACGGGTATCACCCTGAGCTCCTCTTCTTCAGGGCTGACTGGAGAGGCGCCCGGACGGGTCGACTCGGCGCCAATATCTATCCAATCTGCGCCGTCATCTGCCATTTTGCAGGCCCTAGCGATAGCCAACTCGAGCGAACCCACTCTAGAGGCCGCGTGGAATGAGTCCGGGGTGATGTTCAGAACCCCCATAATCCGAGGTATTCCCCCGTTTCGGCGGTTCAGCATAGGTCGCCAGTCGGCCATCTTCGCACACCCATCCAACGCATGCTTTATGATGTGACGGAGGGGCAATCCCACGATGGTATTGGGAGATGACTCGCTCGAAGAAGCACCTCTCGCTAACGCGCTCGCTGCTAAAGCAGCGGAAACCAACGACGCACCATCGGCCTACAACGTCGAGATGATGGAGTCCATCGTGCAGCGCTTGCGCCCCGAGGATAGGCATCAAATCCGCGACATGATTTCCGAGAGAGGGAGGATGTCCGGAGCCCTCGGTATCGCCTGTTTTCTATTCTGGTGGGTGGCCGTTCACATGGGCGGCGAATCGCTGGGTGACTCTGATCTTCCCACTTCTATGATTGGCGATTTCAATTATTACAGACTCACCTTGGTTGTACCCGCAATTGCCCTCATCGCCACCATTCTGCTGACCATGGGCAGGGAGAAGGGGCAGTCGCTCACATCCAACGCTGGAGGCGTGCTGGCCGTGCTGGCGCTGTTCCTAGTTCTAGAGCCCCTAGGTAGGATGACTCTGTTGGGAGACTTGGATACCCAGGCCGCACTGACGGCCTCAGGACGACTGGCAATTATTGCCACACTTATCCATCTGGCGACCAAGATGATGGTCGATTCCATACTTCTCGAGTGGGTCAGGGGTTCGATGATGAGTATGGACATCGACGTCTTGCCCGAGAGGCAGGACTCGGTAATCGAGGGTCATGCTGATGAGGCACCCCCTCTCGTCTGAGCCCGTGACAGACAGGTCCAGTACCAGGCTCTCCGTGCTCAGACTTGGCCATAGGCGTGAGCGAGACAAGAGAATCACCTCGCACCTCGGACTGACGGCCCGGGCCTTCGGTGCGGACGAGGTGATTCTGTCAGGAGAGGAGGACCCCTCTGCCCTAGAGACCTGGAACTCCGTGACCGAGAGGTTCGGTGGTAACTTCGAGTGCCGCTATGAGGCCAAACCGATGGGATGGCTGCGCCGCTTTTCTAAGAGTGGCACGATAATCCACCTGACGATGTATGGCGAGCCCTGGAGGGAGGCAGTCCAGAACATCTCCCGAGATGCCCCTATAGTAGTCGTCGTAGGGGGCACCAAGGTCCCTGGAGAACTGTTCAAAATAGCAGATCACAACGTGTCAATCGGTAATCAACCTCACTCCGAGGTCGCCGCTCTAGCGGTTTTCCTAGAGTCCTGGGTGGGCACACTCGACGAGTTGACTAGGTTTGTTGGAGGCGAGATTGAGGTAATCCCTAGTGAGCGCGCGAAGAGGGTTCGGAACAGCACCGATTAGTGAGTCTCCCAGTCTGCTTCCCGCCCGATTCCTTCTCAAGGATTAAGAGGGGTACTCCAGCAGGATTGCTGATGTCGGGTACGACACTGCCCCGGGGCTTTGTCCCCGGCGCTGGCGTACCGGGGGTGCTTAACCCTCCTTCCTTCGCTGATGCAGCCGATTCGCTTCTCGAATCAGCAGAGCGTCAGCAGGCAAGTGGCGCGGCGGGACTACTGTTGCTCGCCGATGGTACTAGGTACGAAGGTAGGCTGTTCGGGTCCGAGGGTATCGCACAGGGAGAGCTGGTATTCACCACTGGGATGTGCGGCTACCAAGAGAGCCTGACCGACCCGTCCTTCGCTGGACAGGTCTTGACCTTCACGTGGCCACTCTTAGGCAACTACGGCATCCTTCCAGGAATCTCCGAATCCTCGGGTGTGCACCCACGTGGGGTCGTTTGCAGGCAACTGATGAAGACCCCTGACCACCGAGACTCAGTCGGCAGCGTACATGAGTTCCTCGCCGCTCACGGCGTGCCCGGAATCGAGGGAGTGGACACACGCGCGCTGACGCGTAGGGTTCGCGAGCATGGCACCGTGCTGTGCGTCTTCGGCCCCACGGAATGCGCCACCGAGATGAAGAAGATCCTTACTGAAATGACACCTCCCGATGCCGACGATTTAGTGGCCTCAGTGACTAGGACCGATGCGGTATTGCTCAATCCGGGGGCACAGGACGAAGATGGAAACTCCCTCCCCCGTCTCGCCGCTCTGGACTGTGGCATCAAGCACAACATCCTGCGTGAGTTGTGCCGGCGTTTTGAGGTCGTCTGGTGCCCCGCCTCGATGGATTTCGACACTCTCGTTTCCGAATGGCACCCAGATGCCCTGTTTGCATCCAACGGACCGGGCGACCCCGCTCATCCCGGTGATGCTACCTTGGCGCGAGAATCCCTAGCCGCTGCTGTGCGCGCTGACATGCCGGTGATGGGAATCTGCCTTGGCCACCAGTTGATGGGGTTGGCAGCCGGTCTGCACACCTACAAGCTGCGCTACGGCCACAGAGGTGCAAATCAGCCCGTGGTCGACCTACAAACCGGCAGAGTATACATCACCAGCCAGAACCACGGCTTCGCGGTAGAGGACCCTAACAAGGGCATGCTCGCCCCGCATCCAAGTGGAGTACGCTCCGAGGTCGGCGGGAATACTCTGGAGGCGGACTTTGAAGTACGCCACATCAACGCCAACGACCACACTGTCGAAGGACTCGATCTCGTCGGAAAGCCGGCATTTACCATCCAGTTCCACCCTGAGGCTTGCCCTGGCCCTCACGACGCCTCCCCATTGTTCGACCGCTTCTCCGAGATGGTGGCTGATTACTTGGCAGGTGACCAGAGGGCCGTAGTCAAATGGGGTGACCGCTGATGCCACGACGCGAAGACATCAGCAAGGTAGTCATCCTCGGAAGCGGACCGATTCGCATTGGTCAAGCAGCGGAATTCGACTTCTCCGGCTCGCAAGCCTGCAGGGCACTACGAGCGGAAGGGTACGAGATCGTGCTAATCAACTCCAATCCTGCAACCATACAGAACGACCCTGAAATGGCTGACCGCATCTACATTGAGCCATTGCTCCCAGAGGTCGTCAAGCGTATCATGGAGATCGAGGAGCCCGATGCTCTTCTAGCAGGAATGGGCGGGCAGACCGCCCTCAACATCGCCGCAGCGTTGGCCCACGACGGCTCTCTCGATGAGTTGGGCGTCGAACTCATCGGCTGCAACCTCACGGCGATTGATGAGGCCGAGGACCGAGACTTGTTCAAGAAAGTGTGCGAGGAGATTGATTTGCCTGTTTGCAAGGCGATAGCCTGTGACTCAATCGAGCAGGTCCTTGAGTCCGTTGACCAGCTCGGTGGCTACCCTCTGCTCATCAGGCCGGCATTCACCTTAGGTGGGCTAGGGGGCGGCACTGCTTACAACACAGGTGAACTGGTCGAGATAGCGAGTCAGGGCATCCTGCACTCGGCGATAGGGCAGGTGCTCATCGAGGAGAGTATCCTCGGTTGGCAGGAGCATGAGTATGAGGTGATGCGCGATGGCGCTGACAACGCCATCATAGTGTGCACCATGGAAAACCTCGACCCGATGGGCATCCACACCGGTGAGTCCGTCGTGGTCGCCCCCCAACAAACTCTCTCAGACAGGGACCATCAGGTCCTGCGCAACGCAGCACTCAAGCTAATCAGGAGGCTGAATATCAAGGGCGGATGTAATGTGCAGTTTGCATTGAAACAATCCACTGGCGAGTACCGTGTCATTGAGGTCAACCCCCGAGTCTCTCGCTCCTCGGCCCTTGCATCCAAGGCAACCGGGTATCCAATAGCTAGGATGGCAGCGCTCATCGCTGTCGGCTATACGCTTGACGAGCTTCCGAACCCAATCACTGGTGAGGGGACCACGGCAGCCTTTGAGCCCACTCTCGACTACTGCGTGGTCAAGATACCACGCTGGCCCTTCGACAAGTTCCGCACCGCCGATCGCACCATAGGCACCTCGATGAAATCCACCGGGGAGGTGATGGCCATAGGGCGTTGCTTTGAGGAAGCCTTCCTCAAGGCGTGGGCGAGCCTAGAGTACGGCCAGCCCCATCCGAGGCCACTAACAATGGCCGATGCATCAGGAGGTGAATCGATGGATGAGCGAGCCTTCGAACCACTTCCCGAGGCCCTGCTCGAGGATTGGCTTAGGGTGCCCACCGACAGACGTATGGGTGCCCTGTTCGAGGCCTTCCGTCGTGGCTACTCAATAGAGGATGTACGCGACATGTCAGGAGGAATCACACGATGGTTCCTGCACCGTTTCGAGAACATGGCCGCTATCGAGACGGAGATTCGTGCGGCTGGAGAGATCGGCCTCCCTCCAGCAGAAGTGCCCGAGGCTGAGATGAGGCTGTGGAAGGGGGCCGGCTTCACTGACTTGCACATCGCCGACGCATTGGCTGGATTCCCTGCCAGTGGCTTCAAGCTCCTATCCGAGGGGGCCAACGAGTTCGCAGTCACTCGAAGGCGTCACCAACTGGGCGTGCACCCCGTGTTCAGGATGGTTGACTCGTGCGCAGCCGAGTTTGCTGCCGTCACTCCGTATTACTACACAACCTACGAGGGCGGTTCGGCGCCCCTAGGCATCGACTACGTTCCCGGGCTAGAAGAGTCGCTGAAACAGAGGATAGTGGTCATTGGGTCAGGCCCTATTCGCATAGGCCAGGGCATCGAATTCGACTACGGCTGCGTCCACGCTGTTGGTGCGATACAAGATCTTGGTCACGAGTCCATCATCATCAACAACAACCCGGAGACTGTATCTACTGATTTCGACACGAGCGATAGGCTGTATTTCGACCCGTTGACATTGGAAGCTGTCTCCGAGATACTTCTCAGGGAAAGGGCTCACGGTATCCTTCTACAGTTCGGTGGACAGACCGCTATTAACCTCGCACTCCCCCTTGCAGACAATCTCACTCACCTCTCAACGCTAGGGCTCCACCTGATGATGGAGGGGACTACGCCCGACGCAATCGACGAGGCCAGCGACCGCGAGCGCTTCGAGGCCTTCGCAGTCCGAAATGGTCTGAGGATGCCAAGAGGTTCGACTGCGAGCACACCAGAGGGAGTAAGGCAGGCGGCCCACGAGATCGGTTATCCTGTGCTGATACGCCCCTCCTACGTCCTTGGCGGCAGAGGGATGGAGATACTCTCGAACGACAAGCAACTAGAGGCCTACATGGAAGAGGCATATCTCGCCCCTGATCGTCCACTGTTAATCGACGAGTACCTCGGCAACGCCATCGAGCTTGATGTAGACGCGGTGTGTGATGGCGAAGAAGTTCTGATAGGTGCCATAATGGAGCATTTGGAAGAGGCAGGAATCCATTCAGGAGATTCTACCTGTTTCATCCCCCCTCAAAACATCCCCGCGCACCTGCTGGCCGAGGTCGAGGACTGGACAAGAATAATTGGAGTAGAGCTCGGCATCAGGGGCTGCTACAACATACAGTTCGCCATTCGCGACGAGGTGCTTCACGTACTCGAGGTCAACCCGAGAGGCTCGCGCACCTTCCCGTTCGTCGCCAAGGCCACTGGCGTGCCACTGGCCCGGATAGCAGCGAGGCTCGCACTGGGCGAAAAGCTCAGTGAACTCAACGTGCCCGAGCCGCAGACCGAGACGGTCTGCGTCAAGGTTCCCGTCTTCCCATTCCTCAAACTGCGAGGTCTCGACCCCGCACCGGGCCCAGAGATGAAGTCCACAGGCGAGGTGATGGGCTCTCACGCAAGGCCCGCTGCGGCCTACCTCAAGGCAAGGCTCGCCACCGAGTTGCCTGTACCTGTTGAAGGAGGAGTCTACATCACCGTCAAGGATGGAGATAAGTTAGCCATAATTGACGAGGCTCGCAGACTGCAGGAGATGGGCTTCACGCTCTATGCGACACGTGGTACCGCTCACGTTCTGCGAGATGTCGGCGGCCTAGACATCCAAACCTGCTACAGGATCGCCGAGCGCCGTAGCCCAGACGCTCTAGATCTGATGCGCCAAGGCAAGATTCACCTCGTCATCAACACACCGCGTTCGACCGGAGGGGCGGTACTCGACGGGAACATGATGCGAAGGCTCGCAGTCGAACTCAACATACCATTCGTAACCACAATGGCAGGGGCTCACATGGAAGTCGAGGCAATTGACGAAGCGATGAAGGGCATGCCAGAGCCAAGGCTCCTGAAGATAGGCTCACTTTGAATCAGAGGGGTCTATGACCCTCCCTTCATGGACGTGCTTTCCTTTATCTTGGCGAGTTCCCTGGAATCGAACCAGAACATCCCACATGTCGGGCAACCCTCCAGGTCTAGGTGCTTGGTAGGGTTTGGAATCATCGCATCTACCACCGCGATGATGAAACCCAAAGCATCGTCAGGTGTGTGGTGGTGGCTATCGGGCTCAACGTAGTCAATGGGTATGCGTACCATAACCGCCTCGCATCCGGGACACTGTCGCTTGTTCGCCGATGGTGTCCCGCTCTCGAGAAGTCGTTTGATCGTCTTCGCCTTGCCACCGGACATCATTTCTCCTATTGTCTTGGAGTTGTACATCTCACCAGAGCACCGGCCGCATTTGTAGCGGCCAGTGACGCCTTCATTCGACACGAATGCCCATACGGCAACTGCGATTGCGACAAACAATAACCAGAATGTCGGTGCAGTCACGGCGGTCATCAATCCAAGAAAAGCGATTACGAGCGCTGCAATTATCAACAAATAAAACTGGCCCGACCAGCCAGTTCTTCCGTAGGAGAGCCGCCCGCAACCTCTTGGACACTGCAGGTCCTCGATTGCCGAGATTTGACTACGGTGCTCATTGCAGAAGAGTTGCCCCCCCAGCACTTCTTCGGTGCACGAGTCATCGGCACACTCCATGAGGCTTCGGTGTGGCTCTGCGGCTTTACTATTGGGGCGGCACACGGGCTACCCATTGAGAGTACAATGAATCACCCGTGAATCATTGGGTCAATGGTAGCAACCCTATGCAACGAGCAGTGTTTCATTGGGTTCTGC
>PSPX01000037.1 GCA_004195715.1 Methanobacteriota archaeon
TGTTGTACTCGACGTTGGTCGTGCTGCTGTAGTCTCCATCATCCACCACATAGGTCGTGTTGTTGTAGTAGTGGTTGTTCACAGTTATCGTCGTGTTATTTAGAAAATCCTGGAAGTGCTCATCGAACAAATCCTGCAGGGCGGCCGAGTCGATCTCGTCGCCTCCGCCCCCATCAGGGTCTCCAGTGCACCCCGCCAGCGCGCTGCTGACGAGGACCAGTGCCATCAGTGTCGCCTTGTAGTCCATGGCCTCCAAGCGGGGTCGAGCCCGATAAACCCCGTGCTGGATTCGAGCATCCTTACTCGGCCTCAGGCTTCACGCCATAGGCGTGTGATTCATTGAGTAGTTGGCCGACGCACAGTCGATGGTGGATTGGCCGGACCCGGGAACTCCGGTGAAGCTGACTGTGAAGACATGGGCGGGCCTAGCCGAGCACACCGGCCTCGCACTGCCTCCGGCGGGCCCCAAATTAGTGACTCTCAAATTGATCAACGGTTACAACATTTCGTTTCCGCACTCCTATGTCGAGTCAGTCGAAGAACTCGACGAGGCGCCCATGATAGAGGAGGAGCCTGAACCAGAAGTAGAGCAAGACGAGTCCCTCCCGCTGGTACACCTTATCCACACAGGAGGGACCATCGCGAGCAAGGTCGACTACCGCACCGGTGCAGTAAGCGCCCGCTTCACTCCCAACGAACTGCTCGACGCAGTCCCAGAGTTGCGCAGCGTCGCGCGCATACGCGCTGTGAACCTCGGAAGCATGTGGTCTGACGACATCCGTCCAAGGCACTGGAACCGCATGCTGCAGGCCACCAGCGAGGCGTTCTCCGAGGGCGCAGTTGGTGTGGTCATCACCCACGGTACCGACACTCTGCATACCTCTGCAGCAGCGATGTCGTACGGCTGGGCCGGCAGGGGCGGCCGACCTCCTGGAAGAATTGTTCTCACAGGATCGCAGCGCTCGCCCGATCGCGGCTCTTCGGACGCTGCAGAGAACCTCATCTCTGCTGTCCACTGGGCGGCCAATGGCCCTGAGCCTACCGGCTACCGCGACTCTTCGGTTGTAGTCCTGCACGCCGGCTCGTCAGATGGCAGTTGCTCCGTGCTCCCAGGCTGTGCTACCCGCAAGTATCACTCATCAAGACGCGACGCATTCAAGCCAATCAATCAGGAACCAATAGCGCACGTCAGCCTCGGTCCCGAAGGTCCGTCCATCGAGATGGGAGAACCTTCCGCTTTCGACGCTAGACCCGAAGCAATCGCTCCGATGATGTTTGACGAGTCGACTAGAATTGCCCAGTTCGTAGCCGACGCCCACCTGCAGCCTGACATGGTTCAGGCGGCTATCGATGCGGACTACGATGCGCTGCTGTTCCACGGCACCGGCCTCGGTCACCTACCAATCGCCGACCCATTGGAGGATAGCCCCGAGAACACTCGACTGCGCATCATGCTGGCCGACCACTGCGCAGGAGAGGGAGTGGTCATCGTAGTCACTCAGACCATCCACGGCCCCATCCACATGGACGTCTACGACAAGGGTCGTGACCAGCAAGAGATGGGAATCATCGGCCACGGCTCGCTGTGCCCGCCGTCATCGGCTCTAGTCAAGCTACACCACTTGCTCTCTCGTGACGAGGGCAGGGATGCTGTGGCAGAGGGTTGGGACAGCGATCTAGTGGGAGAGAACCCACCGGACGCGTTCTCCTGAGCCTTGAAAGCAAGTAGGCGCAGGTGGGAGCAATGGTTGCACCCGACGAGCCGTTCAAGTTCTCTCGAACGGGTTCCGTATCGAAGAACAGAGCAGTTTTGGCGGCTATGACCAACAAGCAGAGCAATGACGACGGAACTCTATCTGACGATGAGATTGGCTGGCTACTGCATCGTGCTGACGGCGGGTTCGGAATCGTGACTACCGCTGCTTCACACGTTACGGCTAGCGGCCAGGGTTGGGAGGGCGAGATGGGAGTCTGGGGGGATCACCACATTGACGGCCTCACTAGACTCGCAGACGAGATTCGAAAGCGCGATGCATTGAGTCTCGTGCAAATATTCCACGGAGGCATGCGCGCTCCAGAGACAATTACTGGCGTCCAACCTATATCTGCCAGTGAGAATCCGTGCTCTGAGGCGGAGTGCGGACACTCTAGAGAAGCAACCCAAGAGGAGATTGAAGATCTCATCTCATCTTTCGGCGACGCAGCAGCAAGGTGCGCTCAAGCGGGATTCGACGGAGTCGAACTGCATGGTGCTCATGGATATCTGATTTGCCAGTTCCTCGGGGAGTTGACTAACAGGAGGAAGGACGAGTGGGGAGGAGGGATAGAGTCACGTTCCCGCTTCCTGCTGAGGATACTCGCAGATGTCAGATCCAAGGTTCCCGAGGACTTCTTGATTGGAGTCAGGATTTCTCCCGAGTACACAAAGATAGGAGTCAGAATTGATGACAGCCTTGTCCTCTCTGAGATGCTGGTGGAATCAGGAATTGACTTCCTGCACATCTCCTGCTGGGACTGCTTCAGGCCCCCCTCCGAGTTCTCTGAGGACCCACGAATGCTGACTGAATGGTTCTCACAGAGAATCGGCGGAGCGATTCCGATTATCTCGACTGGCGCAATCTGGTCAACATCTGACGCCAAGGTCGTAATGGGCCACGGTGCCGACCTAGTTGGAGTGGCCAGAGCCGCGGTCGGTCATGCCGATTGGGCTTCCCACATTCATGAACCGGAGTACGAGCCCGAAAGACCCCCATTCACTCCTCAACACCTTCGCGAACAGGGACTCAGCAACACATTTGTCGAGTACATGAGGAACTGGAAAGGATTCGTCGAATAGCCCTCTTGCTGATGAACCGACTCGCACTTGGCCGAGCCATGCCGGACTCGCGCAGTGACGAACTCGACGCCATGCGGCAGGCCGCTAACAGCCCGGGCGACAGGGCCAGTCTCAAGGAGCTGCGCGAGTCTGGACGCCAGTCTGCCCGTGAACGCATCAACTCGCTGCTGGACCCGGATTCCTTCGTCGAAGTCGACGCCTTCGTGCAGCACCGCGCCGGTGAGCACAACATGCACCTGCACCGCCCTCTCGGAGACGGGGTGGTCGCAGGTCACGGCATGCTCGACGGCAGGAGGGTGGTGTGCTTTGCCCAGGACTACTCGGTGTTCGCGGGCACGATGGGCGAGATGCACGCTCAGAAGATAGCCAAGGTTGCCGAGTTCGCCGAGAAGTCCCAACTGCCGATGATATGCATCTGGGACGGTGATGGCCAACGCGTAGAGGAGGGAGTGACCTCGCTGGGCGCCACCGGCCATCTACTCGACATATTGGTTGCCTGCTCAGGTAGAATCCCAGTCATCTCGATCATACTCGGCACGGTTTCGGGTGTCAGCGCGCTTGCAGCAGGACTCTCTGACTTCGTTATTCTAGGCGCGGAGCACGGACAGATGTTCATGCGCAGTCCATACATGATTCCCGAGATAGTAGAGGGCGAGCTCGATGAAGCCAGTCTCGGTGGGGCCGAGCAGCACGCCAGCCGTAGTGGAGTCGCCTGCCTCATCGCAGAGGACGAATCCGACGCCATCGACATCGCCGCTGAGATCCTCTCCTACTTGCCCGACCACACCCTTGCAGAGCCCGACAGAATTCCCGGCGAAGATAAGTGGAACAGAGAGTGCAAGGGCCTGAGCAAGATTGTCCCTTCAGACTCGAACCGCCCTTACGATATGCGCAGGGTAATCGAAGAGGTGGTAGACGAGGGCAGATTCCTCGAACTGTTCCCGGGTTACGCCGAGAATATCGTCATCGGCTTCGCCCGCCTCGACGGTCAGTCAGTCGGTATAGTAGCCAACCAGCCCAAGGTGCTGGCCGGATGCCTCGACATCGACGCCTCGGTCAAGGCCGCACGCTTCATCCGCACCTGCGACATCTTCAATGTCCCAGTTGTCACCTTCGTCGACGTTCCCGGATTCCTTCCTGGAACCGTGCAGGAGTGGGGCGGCATCATCCGCCACGGGGCCAAGTTGCTGTTCGCCTATGCCGAGGCTACCGTGCCAAAGCTCGCGGTGGTCACCCGCAAGGCATACGGCGGGGCCTATCTCGCGATGGGTTGCAAACACCTCGGCTCGGACTACAATGTCGCATGGCCCGGAGGAGAGTTGGCAGTGATGGGGGCTGACGGAGCGGTCAATATCATCCACAGGAAGGAGCTATCTGAGGCTGAGGACAGAGAATCAGTGCACAGTGAGCTGATGGAGGAGTACCAGAACAAGTTCGGCGACCCCTATGCAGCCGCCCGCAATGGCTGGCTGGACGACGTCATCGAGCCGTCCGAAACGCGCAAGAAGTTGATTCAGGCATTGCGTCCACTAATGAGCAAGCGAGAATGGGTCCCCCCCAAGAAGCATGGAAACATTCCTCTTTGAGGAATGCAGGGCAAAGCCTCAAGCCACACCTTGTAATCGTCATCCTATGAGCGAGAGACTTCTGTCTGCTTCGATATGCCTGCTACTGCTGACCTCCATGGCCCCCACTGTCGCCGCAGTGGGGCCTTCTGACTCCGTAATTTGGGGGATCTCCTATGATTGGTCCCACTTTGGGGGCGACATCGAGAACATGACCGGCGTAGACACCAATGCGGTCAACGAAGACCTCGGGGACGCCGCTGAATACTCCGGTTTCATCCTTGAAACCGATCAGGTCATCAGTGGAGGGTCTCACTTCTTCGTTGAGTCATGGGACAATGACGACGTGGTGACAATCGAGGATGTCAACGGAGTGTCGC
>PSPX01000019.1 GCA_004195715.1 Methanobacteriota archaeon
ACTCGGACGGGTTCTCGTCTCCGACTGCGCTAGATTCAACGAAGGGCGTGCAATCTAGAATATCGACGAAATTTGGCTCGCCGACCTCTCCTTCTTCGTAAGTTGCCTCGTCAGATTCGTCATAGCAATCTGGGTATCCATCATTGACCCAGGCAAATGAAATCTCCTCGCCATTATCGCAAACGAAAACGACTTCATCGTCGCCACCATTATCCGGCTCATCAGAACCATCGCCGCAATCGTCCCAGCCATCATCGACCAAGTCCCTCGAGATCTCGTTGCCGTTGTCGCAGTAGAATGTGTCATCGCCGCCATCGTCCTCGGGCATACCCTCGACGTGGAAATCGATTGGTATCGAGGTCCTTGGTAGGGTGTCGTCGATCTCGAAAACCACGGCGTCTCCCCACATGACGGTGTAGCTGCACGAGCCACTGGCAGAGCCGTTGTCGGTTGACATGACGTAGGACATGAGGCCCTCGTTGTCGTCGATCAGGGTGACGATGGAGATGTCGTGCCCGGTGTCGTTGGTGTACTCGAGGGTCATTGTCTGAACTCCTGACTCATCATCGTAGGTGATTGCAGGCACTGCATCGGCAGGCATGTCGCTGGACAGGTCGCTAACATCGCACGACAGCAGACCTCCCTCGCCTCCTAATTCTCCGAGCGACGAGACAAGCGACTCACTATCAGTGAGGTCATAGTCTTCCATAACATTAGGGTCTGCATCTCTGGTCTGATACGAACCCATTCCGGCGTTCTCGGCTGCCATCATCCCGCCCACGGTGTAGTGGACGTTGACGAGTTCACCGACCTGGACCTGGATGTACTCGAAGGTCATGAAAGGCACCATCGACATGCCCATCTTTACGTATGCTGAATCGGTATCCAAATCGGCCATGACCATCTCCTCAATGATTGTGTCCATTTGCATGCCCATATCGGCATCAAATTCGCTCGACGTGATTGTCCTTGAGAATCCCGCGCGCGGAATAATTTCGAGCATCTCGTCTAGATCCATCTGCTCGGTCATAGCGGTCATGAAGACCTCCATCGAGGCTAGGTAGATACAGTCGCCCAACAGTTCGGCGGTAGCGTTCTCCGCATAGTTCTCAGCATTCTCGTCCATGCATCCGAGGATGTCATCAACGATATCTTCGATTTCAGGGGCAGAAGTGCATCCGGCTAAGGGGGTTACGATTAATATTAGGCTTGCAAGCAAGGCATACGCTCTTGTCATTATTCAGTGGCCACTTTGAGCCGCTTATGAAGGATGGGGCGGCGTAGGTCATACCCAATTTCCAGTAATGTCGCTCCACATAAGAAGCGCGAGTGCGTTGAGTCCTGTCTGCATTCCTTCCTCGAGGCCTTCACGCCCGCCTGCTAGGCTGTACAGAACATCCACCCTGTCGGTCGGCGCGTGCTTGGGAGATTGCTCGCAGGTGTCGTCCTCTTCCTGTAGAAACTCGTGCATGCCACGAAACCAAGTGGCCGGCCAGCCTCGAGAGATGAAGTTGTAATGATCTGAATTTCCTTTGGTGTCGTCCATCACGACGACCCATTCTGTCGGGTACTGCAGTTGCTCGTGCAGCACCATCCCGAGCCTGTCCTGAAGTGCCCCGGCCTGCTCCCTCATCTCGTCGGTCACATTCAGCCCTCGGTCCTCGTAGTACGACCAGTCGTCTACGGGCGAGGTGAATAGATAGAGGTGGAAGTAGTCCTCGTCACAGCCACTTAACTGACTGGCCAACTGAGTCTCGACCGGCCAATTCAGACCATACATATCGAGATTGATGTAAGTGGCAATCTCGACGTCCTCAGGCAGCGTAGTGACGAAGGTCTCGCTACCATACCCCGCACCCTCTGGAGAACCGCTACCCTGCCACTCCTCGTAGTCCCATACTGCGAACTTCCACGTGTGCGTTGGTCTGATGTCTATTTGCGGAGTTCCTGGAATTGACTGCCATTCAGCCCCGTCAGACTGCCACTCCATCATCAGACGTGCGAGCTCGAGTACGGATGCTGATCCAGTGGCGTCATCGTATGCTCCCTCTGAGGTGCATCCAGGGTACTCTATGCCGATGATGATTTGCTGACTATAGCAAATGGCATCGTAGTGTCCCCCGACTACTATCCAAGAGTCTGGATTTTGCCCCTCCATAGTTGCGATATAGTTCCGACAATCATCACAAAGTTCGGTGGTGAATTCCTGGACTTCTACCTCATACCCTAGATCATTAAATCTGAACTCAATGAAGTCCCCGGCATTAGCGTGAGCCACTGTGTCGATTTTTCTATATCCGAAGTCGGATAGAGTTTCTATATCGTCGACAACATAGGTAGAATTTGGCCAAGTTACGGGCCAACTATTCTTGAAATCCTCCATAATATCTTCTTCGTAGGTGTCTCCTAAATCTTTGATTACGGAGTAGATGTATACTCCTCCCAGTCCTGCTAAAACGACGCATGCACAGACAATGATGGACGTGACCTTCAGCGCGGACATGCCCCCGGCAGATTGGTCATCTTGCTCCTCCACGGTCAACGGAGGGGGCATATCGGGAAAATGTTCTGCCGCCGGGAGGATGAGATGGTGCAGGGGACAGGATTTGAACCTGCGAAGCACTACGCACAGCGACCTGAACGCTGCCCCTTTGACCGCTCGGGAACCCCTGCTCGGATTACCGACGAATCGCATCCCGTATTTCAGAATGGCGAATACGAATTCAATGCCATCGGCCAGTTGGAATAATGGTGCAGGGGACAGGATTTGAACCTGCGAAGCACTACGCACTGGGACCTAAACCCAGCCCCTTTGACCACTCGGGTACCCCTGCTTGTACTCGTGCGAGAGTATTTCCATCAATAAGGCAACGCCCCCGATATCCGTCCCCCCATAGGGTCATAACGGGTATGTCGGGCCCGAAGTTTGACGAATATGGCACGGATAGGCATACTCGGACTGGGCAACTGGGGCACCGCCCTAGGATACGTCTGGTGCGAAGACGGACACAACGTCCTCGGGTGGACCATAGAGCAAGAGGTCTACGATTCGATGATGATCGATAGCGAGAATCAGAAGTACCTTCCAGGATACGAGATTCCGAAGATGCAGGTGACAATGGAGATTTCCGATATCACCTCAGAATGCGAGATCCTTGTACTTGCCCTACCCAGCGGAGTCATTCTCTCTGTGGTCGACGACCTGATTCCTCATCTCAGACCCTCTCACGTCCTGCTCGATCTGGCCAAGGGCCTTGCCCCCTCGGATGAAGGCGGTTCAGGTATGATATCCGATGCCATAGAGAGGAGGCTTGAGGAGGCTGGTAAGTCCAATCCGGTAATCGTGATGACTGGTCCCACAATCGCTCCCGAGGTCGCTCGAGGTGTGATGACGACTGCTCTGGTGGCCTGTCACGACCGCAGTGTCGCCGATCGCATCGCAGAGCGACTATCCACCAGCAACCTTCTGCTCAAGGCCGCTGACGATCCAATGGGGGCTGAGCTCTGGGGCGCGTACAAGAATACAGTCGCGCTCGCTTGCGGGTTGGTCGACGGACTGCATGCCAAAGGAGGAGACAACCTCAAGGCTGCTCTGGTGCTTGCGGGCTTCAACGAGGGAATCATGCTGCTAGACGCAATGGGGGCAGAATCTGGGACAGCGTTCGGCCCCGCGGGAATCGGTGATTTGTACGTGACCGCTACCAGCCCCCGGAGCAGAAATCGCACGCTTGGAGAGAAATTGGGCTCCGGACTCTCACTTGAGGAGTCGCAGGGTGAGATGCACATGGTTGCCGAGGGCGTGCGTGCGTGTCGGATGTTCAACAACCGAGCCCATAGACTCGAGGTGGAAGTTCCCTTCCTGACTGCACTGGGAGGGCTACTGGATGGCGATCTTGAGGTCGATGAGGCCATTCGCCGAATGGTCGACTCGTACCAGGGTTAGTTCGGCAAGGATTGATTGCCCGGTTGCACATCGGAGGTCGAAGGGAATGGCGTTCGAGGACCTCACTGAGTTCGAGTTGCGACTGCTCAAGTGGATTTCGGCGTCAGATTTTGTCGAGGTCCCATGGTCAACCAAACGCGCTGCGGATGCCTTCAAAGTCAGCGAGAAAGAGGTTTACGAAGCACTTGCAGCCCTGACAGCAAAGGCGCGAGAAAACATCCACATCTCGTACGATGATGGGGCCATCAGGATAGTCGCGGATGACGAAGCCTAGGCATACTGCCCAGAATCGCCATTCTGCATGCGCCTCTGCTTCTCGCTCCCTCTGCTCAGCAGGAACAGCATCCCGCCGGTGTAGCCGCACCACGCTAGAACTTCAAGCAGGGACGGATTGCCGTTCCATCCAAACAGCGCCTTGAAGATGCCTCCAATGGCTCCTTTCTCGTGCAAGAGTGGATAGGTCGTCTCAGAATCGACTTCGGGATTGACGTCCCAGACCTCCTCTACAACAACGGGAGCGACGCCGGCCTCCTGGAGCTCGTGAAAGCCATGGGCGACCAGACCGGCTGCGAAAAGAATCAGCAGGACGTTGGTAATCTTGAACAGCTTGGAGATGTCAATCTCCATACCGCGTGCGAAGAACGCGTATGCGAACCCCGTGGCCACGACGATTCCAAAGAATACACCCACGATTGCGTAAGTCCCCTCGGTCCCGGCGCCGATGAATACTACCGTCTCGGAGCCTTCCCTCCATACTGACAAGAATGAAATCAGGAACAAACCCATTCCGTGCTTCTGTTTGAATGCCTCTTCGGCCCAATTCTCCAGTTCGCGCGCCGAAGGGTGACGGATGAAATGGACAATGATGAGCGTTAGCAGAAGTGCAGCAAATATCTCAAGTACGCCTTCGAACAACGCCTCGTGCTCTTCGAAAGACTCCAGACCGCCCCATACCCAAGCGAATAGAGCAGCGACCACTAGGCTGGCGGCGATTCCAGCTCCGACTCCGTACCAAATCCAATTGGAAAGTGAACCACGATTACTGCGCACCAACCATGTCATCAGCACGCCGATAATCAGAGCGGCTTCAACAGCCTCTCTGAGTCCGATCAGTGATCCTGCCAAGAAATCTGACCACAGAATTGCGCCTGCCATGCAAGTGCGACATTGCCCATCTATATGAATTTAGGGCGCCCTAAACCTATACTCATGTGGACGATAGAATCATGTTGCTTGCTTCAGACAGGCATCACGTGGGCAGGGTTTCCGTTGCCAGTGCCATCGCTCTTCTGATGATGTTATCGATGCTGACGTCATCGGTCCCGGCAGACCGCGAAGCCGGGCACTTGGATGACGAGCCATTGCGCAAGGAACAGCTGGGAGGGGGGGGCTCTCTAGAGGAGCAGTGTGGTTCGATTACCTTCGAGAACCTGTTTGAGTACACCCACGCGTCCTTCGACATCAGAGTGAATGAGGACTGGGAGTCAGCAGACGTCCAGGCAGTCGCCTGGATTAATGAGACACTGGCTGACGACCTGCGTGTATCGATGGATGAATTCATGGCCGAGATTGACCCCAATGACGGGGGCGACAGCTGGATCTCTACTGATGAGAGAGAGTTCTTCCGCGCGCTTGCGAGCGAGTGCATTGAACACACACTGACTCGAATAGGTATCCGGGACGGGGCGTCCCACAGAGGTGGAGTCGGAGTGGACTGGAAGAACAGCTCTTGGGAGGAGGACGGAGTCGATATCCAGGAGTTCAACATTGTCCCAGTTAGGCACTCGCAGATCCGCGACTGCACCTCCGCCTTCGGCAACGACTGTGAGGAGGTGCCGGTGATTCCGGATGAAAACCGCGACTGTGATACCGATATTGCAGCCTCTCAAGGCGTCGATGAATGCCGCATCAAACTATGGCTGAACGCGACGGTGATTATCCATGGATTTTTTGACAGCAGCAACTTCACACTGGTGCTCAACGCCTCCAATATGACCGGGGCGAAGCTCGACTTCACATTCCCCGTTACTCAAGACCTGCGGCTCGACCTGTGGGATGAGTGCGAAGGCAGAGATGTAGGGCTGGACGAGGAGACCGCGGGCGGTCAGGCGCCGCTCCGAGGCAGTTGCATTGGCGACGGTTCCTCGACGTACTCAATCACAGAGAATGCTGACGGCAGCCTGACCTACAGCCTCAGCCCCGACTCCCCTCGGATCGATTGGCCGCTTGGAGAAGATCTGTTCGCGGACTTCACCACAGCTCCGATTCCAGTCGATGATCCCCCTGAGTGGACTGATGCTGCCCCTCCAGAGGGCGCGTGGTTCCCCTCGCCCAGCGGAGGGGAGCACGTCTGGGCGTACTGGGAAGATGTCTCTCTATGGTTCTCTGACGAAGGCAGTGTCTCCAAGTTGGATGTCCGATGCACCGGCGCCCCCTCACTGCAGTTGACGGAGGGCGGTGACCGCTCTTGGTGGGCCGAGATTCCTCGTGGCAGCACCGCAGAAGTGACTTGCGAGGCTGTCGACCCAGCAGGGCAAAACACTGGTAACAGGACGTGGAACCTAGGCGTGCCGTTCTCTCTTTCGACATCCACGCAGACTCTGAGCGACCCTCATCCGATTACAATCAGCCCAACTTCGGACTGGCCTGATTTGGAAATCGAGATTGGTCTGATTCAGGACGGTCGGTCTTCACCCACTTCCACGATTACATTCACCGGAGAGGTCACAATAGATCTCTCTTCATCCAACTCACTGCCCGGCCCGGTGGGAGTCTGGGTCAGTGTCGTTGGCACCAACGAGGTATACTCTCTCGAGCACGTGTACGATATCAGTTTGAGAAAGGAGTCTGCACCACCCGTGTTGACAATAATGAATGCCGAGTGGGATGAGTCGCAGTGGTCAATGCAGGGGCAGTACAGTGATCCGGACGGTGAATCTGTAGCGTTCTCGATGTCTATAGACGGTTCACAGACAGGCTCGGTGAGTTCCACCGGGAATACGTGGTCCACTCCGAATATCAACTTTGAACTGTGGGACGAGGGAGAGTACGTCGTCGCAATCGAAGGGTGCGATACCTCAGGGAAGTGCTCGGAGGTCTCTCGGACAGTGAACAACTCACATCTCTTCGATGAGCCTGAGATATTACCTCCGTCCCCCTCTGAAGACGAGGATGAAGGTGGTCTTCTACCTGCAGTAGGCCTCCCTACAGTGGCCATGGCTGCAGTCGCAGCCCTCATGTATGGTAGGCGACGCGGCTGAGCCATGAGTTTCTCCGGCAGAGTGTCCAGAGAGTCGCACGAAGGTGGGCTCTTGGTCTCCTTTGAGGGCCGCGCGCCAAGGCTGGGAGCTGGTATCCGAGTCGTTGGAGGGAAGACACTTGGGAGAGTGGAAACTGTGTTGGGCCCGTCCGATGAACCTCTGATTCACGTGCATCCTCTGAACGGAGGTGTAGAGGCGGGTAGCGCAATAGGGTCGCCAGTTGAGATTGCCCCTAGAGGGAGGGTCAACCAGAGTCGCCAGGATTGGCGAACAGGCGAGAGTAAATTCAGAAGGGGGCGCGATAGTCGTCCAGGTAGTAGACAAGGTAACGATCAAAGGGGCCGAGACCGCAAGTTCGGAGGAGACAGAGACTCTAATATGAAGCCAGGAGACTGGAGTTGTCCGAAGTGCAAAAATCACAATTACGCAAACAAGAAAGTTTGCAATCGCACTGGTTGTGAAGAGCCGAAACCGAGAGGCGGTGGTGGAAGAGGTAGGGATTCTCGTGGGTACCGATCAAATAACTCTGGCGGCTTCAATAACTCAAATATGAAGCCAGGAGACTGGAGTTGTCCGAAGTGCAAAAATCACAATTTCGCAAACAAGAAAGTTTGCAATCGCACTGGTTGTGAAGAGCCGAAACCGAGAGGCGGTGGTGGAAGAGGTAGGGATTCTCGTGGGTATCAATCTAGTAACTCGGGCGGCTTCAATGACTCAAATATGAAGCCAGGAGACTGGAATTGCCCAAAGTGCAAGAATCACAATTACGCCAAGAGGACTGTGTGCAACCGCTGTGACACCCGAAAGCCCGTCGAAGGTAAGGGATTTAGGAAGACGCAGGGGAGACGGCGCAGACCAAATCCCAGAGACAACTGGAAGGGCGGGGGTCGGCCGAGTAGCCGACATAGCGGCAGGGGCCGTTGATTGCCAATCCATACCCCAGCCTTCATGCATTGCGAGCCCCAGCAAGGGTCGTGGCCAAGAGCGCCGAGATGACATGGCTCGATGCAATAGAGGCAGAGCAGTCAGGCGACAGAGTGACTGCCCTCGAGGCGGCCAAGAAAACCGTGGCCATCGACCCTATCCACGCCGACGGATGGATGGGAGTGGCCCGCTGGTCACTACCTACTGAGACTAGAGGCAAACAGGATATGCCCGACCTTGAGCAGTCAGCGAAGGCGATGGCGGCACTGCGTAGAGTCGTGCAGATAGACCCAGAGGGTTTTGATGCTTGGAGGCTCGGAGGAGTCATCCTAGTTGATCACCTAGGGATGCTAGAAGACGGCCTCAGGTGGTGGCAGGACAGGCGCGAAGTCGCTCCTTACGAGGTCGCTCCGTTGATCGAACAGATAGGTATTCTAGTCAGACTAGGACACTATGAGGAGTGTGCTGAACTCCTTGAAGAGCTCTTCAGCAAGGGCATGGAAGCCACCAGCAGCAACCAACTTGCTCGTATGGAATCGGTGAACCGGATGGTATCTAGAGCCGCTAAGATGGAAGAGGATGAGATCTTCAGACCACAGAACCCCAAGCATCCGCGCTGGGCGATAATCGAGAGGATGAAGAAACGGAAGCCAATCTCTCCCACTTTCTTCCTGATTACCTTCATTGCACCCATAGTGTTCCTCCTAGGGACTATTTCGATGACGCTCGTCGGGAATTCAACATGGGGATTCCTCATGGTATTCGTCTTCATATTGATCTGTTTCATGGCGATATCGCGCGTCACCTCGGGATTACTGCACAAACTGAATCGGCATGCCCTAGACCTCGACCGTGCGATAGATTTCGAGACCAGTAGCGGGCGAATCTGCATACCGGAAACCATCAGGTACAGCAAGTTGTACGCCGCCATGGTCGGACAGAGGATGCCGGCCTTGGGTGAGAGACTCGAACTAGTAGTGCAAGGTGGAGACAAGTTACCAATAAGGTGGAGTCCTGACGTTCCCGAATTCTCGGCCTTAGAGGAAGATTGGTTCGCCGAGACTCAAGAGAGAATCGAGGCGGATGAGTTTGAGCCGTTGGAGGACTAGGTCCCGGCGCTGAAGTCATTGAGATAGGCAATCTGCACTGGCGTCAACTCATCGATACTGATTCCTGATGTCTCAAGTTTTAGTGCGGCCAACTCGGTATCCTGTTCAGGACTGATGTCGTAGACTCTGTTGTCATAGTCACTGCCCTCAGAGGCTAGGCGGCACAATGCTAGGAACTGATTGGCGAACGACATGTCCATCACCTCGCTGGGATGACCTTCGGCGGCGGCGAGGTTCACCAGACGACCCCTTGCCAGAAGATATATCGTACGGTCATCCTCCATCTCGAAGGCTTCATTGTTCTCTCTGATGGTGCGGCAACCAGTGGAACTCTCCTCGAGATCGGGTATGCTAATCTCGCAGTCATAGTGCCCAGTATTGCAGACTATGGCGCCGTCCTTCATTGACTTGAAATGCCTCCCTACAATCACGTCCTTCATCCCTGTGGCAGTGCAGAAAATATCCCCTAGAGAGGCGGCCTCGTCCATCCTCATAACCCTGAAACCATCCATCACGGCCCTCAATGCTGGCAATGGATCTACTTCGGTCACGATGACGTTTGCTCCCATCCCTCTAGCGCGCATGGCTAGGCCCTTGCCGCAGTGACCGTAGCCTGCGATAACGAAGTCCTTGCCGGCCAGAAGAACGCTGGTGGCTCTGATGATGCCGTCCAGAGTCGATTGGCCGGTGCCATGCACGTTGTCGAAGTCCCACTTGGTAGCTGCGTCGTTCACCGCGATAACTGGATACAGCAACTCCCCTGCATCAGCCATTGCCCTTAGGCGTTGAACTCCTGTGGTCGTCTCCTCGGTACCCCCGATGATGCCTTCTGCTAACTCGGGGAAGCTGCTGTGGACCCGGTAAATCAGATCAGCACCATCATCGAGGGTAAGCGTTGGAGCGAAGTCGAGGGTCCGGTCGATACACTGGTAGAACTCCTCGGTCCCCTGGCCGTACCAAGCGTGGATACCGTAGCCCTCCCTTGCCAGCCATGCCGCCACGTCGTCCTGAGTCGAGAGTGGGTTGCAGCCGGACCACGACACTTCGGCCCCGGCCGCCCTCAGTGTCTCGATTAGGACCGCAGTCTCCTTAGTGACGTGTAGACACCCAGCGATGCGTTGACCGGCAAGTGGTTTTTCACTCTCTGTAGCGGCTCGCAAGGCTGCCAACGCCGGCATCCTGCTTCGAGCCCACGAGATTCTGGCCTCGCCGATGTCGGCAAGGGAAATGTCGGCTACAGTATGTGGTCCTGAGATGTTCACAGCCAGCGCTGTCACCACCTCATCTTCAAGGTGCGTCTAGAGCAGTCATTTGGCGGTTGCGTCAGCCGCCGCCCTTGCGTTGCTGTTCGTAGTACTGGGCGTAGTACTGTTCAGCGTACGTCCGAGCGGTCTGTTCGTCATACCCTGAGGCAACCATCTGTTGGACGTAAGCCTCGACTGGATCCATCTCCTCGACGCCTCCGAACTGTTCGACTGTATCCTCGTCAGAGTCCTTGCCGCCTCGCCCGCGCATCATCATCGTGACCACTACTACGAGTAGTAGGACGAATACTCCGATACCACCAATGATTAGCATACCCATGCCATCGCCTTCGTCGGTGGTTACGACCACCTCGATATGGGGGACCAGAGTGATACCAATCTGCTGGTAGAGGGTGTGTCTCTCGCCGTCTCCCTCCTTGATCTTCACGTAGATAGTGGCAGCTACACCTGTTTCCTGGTAGAGATCGGAGATGTCCAAGGTCATCGTGAACTGTTGATTATCAGTGAGCAGCCCTGTGACGTTGTACTTGCCAATTGATTTCTGGGTAATCTTCTGGGTTGGGGTGTAATCCAGTACAGCCTCAGTTAGAGCGACTTCGATGATGACATCGCTGTTCTCGGCGCCTGAAATCAAGGTACCAGTAATGGTCACTAGGTTATCGTTCTGATTCTCGTTAGGGCCCGGGTTGGTGAACTGCACTATCGGTTCATCGTCGCCGAAGTCCTCTCCGACGACTACGAAGTACATCCTGTGCTTCTCACTCTGCTTACCCGCCTTGTCGTAGACGATAAGCTCGATTCGGATCTCGTTCTCGAGATTTCCATCCGGACTGGCAGTCAGGTTCCTGAATACGTAGGACCAATCATCTCCACCGGCAGCCGCCGGAATCTGGAAGACGTGCCCCTCTAGAGTCGGTTCGGAGCTATCCCATGGATAATCGAAGAAGACCTTCCACTCGTAGAGTTCGATACCCTTCTCGCCCTCAGGTGCGTCGGGGTCGTAGCTCTCGCTAGCGTCGAACGAGATACTGAGGTCGCCTGTGTCGGATAGCCTAGCCCGGTAGATTGGCCATTCCGTGCCAGCGACAGTTTTGGTGCCGTCGAGGCTGACGTACTCACTGGTAGTGGCGTCTTCGACCATGGTTGCGCTTGCCATCGGCCTGAATTCGTCTGCCAGAGTATCATCTGTGACTAGTCGGACATAGGTCATGCGAGTGTGTCCGGCTTCGTCATGCAGGTACAGGGTGAGCAGCCACTCGGCGCCGATTCGGCAACCTGTTGTCGAGGAGGAGTCGCCAACGCAGAAGGAGCCGAGCGTTGGGATGCTCGGGCTAATCTGCTGAGTGTGACTATACTCGTCGGCATCTATCACCAAGCCATCCCATCCTGTTACTGAATCGTTGTTCCCAGACTCCAGTGTCCAGTCAGCTACTACTCCTTCGACTAACGTGATGTAACTGAAATCGAGATCAGAGTTGCTCTTGATGTACATGGTCGCGTAGGCTCCTGTGACAGAGTCAATCGAAGGCGCGACTCCGTTGATAGTAAGATCAAAACTTTCCTCGACGATACCGAAGTCGTTCGGGTAAGGGGCCATGTGGTAAGCCAACATGTTGGAGAGTAGTGGTATGCTTGAGCCTCCAAACTCCTCAGACACACTCGGGTTCTCGACGTCGATTGTGGTGACTATCAGGCCTCCAGCACCTCGATTGCATAGTGAGAGAAGAGATTGGGTATCATATTCAGTGTCACGCATCAGAGTGTGGAAGGTCCCTGTCGGATCGCTGATGCGTCCGCCACATACCTGCGGAATCTGGGTAGATTGGACTTGTGCCGCATCGAGTCCGGCCAGAGCGACGTGTGAGCCGCCATTGATTCCACTGAACGCAATCGGATCGACGTTGCTGAGTATCGGGTGGTACTGGTCTACAATGGTCAGGTTGCTATAGTGGACTCTGTTGTCAACGGTGAAGTTGACCTGATTCCTCATCGCGATGTCCATGCCAAACGGCAGTCTGTTGGGCTGGTACTCGTTGCGGTACGGACCGAGGTGCATCTGCACTGTACCTCCTCCACTCATGTAGTCCTCGAGAGTCTCAGTTAGGCTGAGTCCGTCGCTCTCACGGGTCTCGGCCAGCGCCTCATAATACTCGCCGTAGTAGACGTTGTAATCGGTCTGCCATGGCAGCAGCACCTTGTTGAAGTGCTCAACCCAATCAGGTGTCCCGTAGGTATCCCAGTTTTCCATGCGCAGCTGAGTATACGTCTTGCCCATCGCCTCTAGGTCCTTCTTGACACTCTGCAGACGATTCTGGTCAGTCGGGTTGGACAGGATTGCGACATCGATGTTGTCATAGAACTGGATCTCAAAGTAGCGGTCGTTGCCCGAGGACTCGAGGGTCCCGTTTTCTTGGAACAGGTCAGCGTAGAAACTGATGTTGTAGGTGTGCGCGTCGTACCATGAATTGTACGGGTTGGTCCAGTTGGCCTGACCCCTCTCGTGAGGAGCGAGGTCGAACGGTCCGTTGTCGCTTGATTCTTCGTAAACGGCCTGCCCCGTGTCCAAATCAACGACCTTCATTGTAACCTGGTACTCGCCCTCGATGACGCCGTTAAGAAGCGGTACAGCGAAACTGTGGGCTGATGCGTCATCGATTGGATAGACGCACTCGTAAGTGATGTCTGCCACGCACTCCAACACGTCGGGCTGTAGCAAGGTGATGTCCGCGCTGGCGATACTGAAAATAATCGACGAGTGGTTGTTAGCGGTGTTAACTTCGGTCTCGTTGTACCATGCAGTCATCGGATCGGTGTTGTCGAAGAGAGTGGTCACGTCAATCTTGTATATGCCGCTCTGGAAGTCGTGTGTGGCCATGGTGACTATCTGATGCTCAGCGGCATCCAGTCCAGTCACGTCGACCGTGTAGGTCCCATCGTCCTCGAAGGTGAACTCTTCCACACGGATATTGTCCACACCGAAGCCGGACAGCCCGGCGTTGCCGTTAACTCCATCGTCATTCGACTGGAATCTCCATGTCAGGGAGACATCGGAGCCAGAAAGAGATGTGCACTCGTCGCGCCAATCTCCGGTATCGGCGCTGGTGCGGTTCAGGATGACGATATGTGTCAGGTCGACGGTTACTGACTTGAGGATGTTTTCGGAGTCAAACCAGACCACTGAGTTGATGTTGTCCGAGTGGTCGCCGAAATACTCGACCTCGTCGTAGCCGTTGAGATCGAAATCCTCGCAGCGGTGGAAGTTGGGATCCTCCGGATTAGTATTCTGGATACCGTTCTCATTAAGGTCGGTCCAGGTCCCGTAGACAACACCCTCGAAGACCTCTCCCTGCTTAGTCCAAGTAATCTCTAGGTTGGCTGCATCCCTGATAGCTAGGATGTTGCCGTTGTTGTCCTTGAGGTAGTCGCCCTCTGCGTAGTAGTCGAAGATCAGGTATGTGAAGTCGGCCCCTGTTGCCGCGACGGGAATTGGGTCCAGTGTCACGGTTTCATTCCAGTTGTCGCCGTAGCCGTTGCTTGGGTGGCCCAGCCAGTATGCATGACTGTTGAACACGCCAACGTTCTGAGGAAGCATGTCGTTCGAGCCTGTAGAGTCGTCTAGTCTACTACCATTCTCGTTGCCGTCATCTGACCATATTGGCTCGATGCCTGAGAAGTCCTCGATAGCAACGAGATCCGGCTCGGCGTTCTGGATGAATGCCTCTAACTGGAAGTCAGTCAGGGTGTTGCCGCAGTTCTGGGCCTTGACACGGATGTCACGCTCACCTGAGGCGTACCTGACTCCATTCTCCAAATCGACCCAGTGCTCCTCGGCGAGGCACGGATCGAACAAGTTGTTCACCGTCAGTTGGAACTTGATCTCGTCGTTGAGGTCGTCCATGTTGGTAAATCCAACCGAGTTAGTCAACTCGGTCTTGACGTAGTAGGTCCTGTTGTCGATGAATTCGGCTGTCAGGACGACCTCTGCGGACGCTCCGGCTGCGAAGTCATTGAATTCTAGAGTCTGGCTAACAGTCTCGGTGGTGCCGAAGGTCACGTCCCTCTTCCTGATGGTGATGTTGTCAAAGGCGAAACCATCCAGTCCTGTGTCCTGCGAGGATCCCGCAGGTCCCACGGAGCCCATCAGGCCGCTGCGGAAGCGGAACCTGATGTCCACAATCTGTCCTGCGTATCGGGTGAGGTCGATGGATTCTGCTTCATTGTTGTTGGCATCAGCATTCTCGGTATAGTCAATCCAACCTGTTGCCGTGTTGGCGTATTGGTTGCCGTTGTAGGTATTGTACTCCGGGTCGACACCTTGCCAGAAGATGCGGAAGAAGCGCTCGTTGTCCCAACCGCCGTTGAAGAAAACCGACTCCCATCCGTTGCCGTCTGTCCAGACCTCGATTCCGCAAGAGTCCTCGTAAAGCCAGCGCTCGACCACCGAGTACTGCTCGGCGAGATAGAGTTCGAAGTATGCAGTGGAGCACATGACAGAGAGGTCCATGTACGCCGCATCAGCGCCGGTCAGGTCCACATTCTCTAGAATAAGCGCCTCGTCCATGTTGTTGTAGTAACCCGAGTCGCTCTCGTTGTCGCCGTTGTAGTCCAAACCCGCCCAGTAGTAGTCGGTCGGGTTGTTGTCGGCCTCGTACCATGAGACGTTTTGAGTGTCGGCAGTGGAGTTGGTCTCTATGTGCCACGAGGACGCGCCGGTCCCGTACATCCCGGTGTAGGAGTGCTTCACGAAGGCGCAGTTGGTGCAGTTCGTGGTGTCCTCATTGCCCTCAAAGTCGTTCGAGTAAACCACGGTGTCGGTCCCACCGAGGACCTCCTTGACCTCAAGGTCGACATCCACAGATCCGGTCAGGGGATTGAGTCCTGTGTTCTTGACGGTCACGTTGACCCATCTCGTACCCTCGCCGATCTCGGCCTGATTGGTAGTGGGGTTGTACGACGCCGGAGCAATCGTCACCCCTGTTATGCCGACGTCCTCGTTGTCCAGAGTGAGGACTGAGAGGAAGTCGCCGGCTCCTGCCCAGCCTTGGGTGTCCAGCCACATGGCGCCGTCGGAGAACCGGTAGGCGTAGTCGCGCTGGCCGATTATGATCTCGTAGGCGCTATCGTCACCTCCCTGTAACTGGCCGGGAATCGCCATGGTGGGACGGCGTCCAACCTCGAATGACAGTGAGGAGAGGTATCCAGGCCCGTTGGGGTTGGCGAGGATAATCTCGACCGAGTTAATCTCGCGGAGGTTATCGAGCAGGAGGTAAGTCTGGTTCTGCGCCGACGAGTCCTGCAGTCGGGTCAGAGTTACCTCAGTGGGTACGAAGAAGTCGACCTCGCCGTCCTGATTGACATCCACGATGGTAATCGAGGCGCCCAAGTAGTCTCCGAGTGCGACGTAGTTCTGAGTATTCCAGCTGCTACCCGACTTAGTGGCGTAGGAAATGTTTCCAGTGATTCCATCAACTGCCGCGATGAGATCTATCTCGTTGTTTCCATCAGTATCAGCGATGTCGAGGCCGTACAGCGGATAGTTGTGCTCAGCGTCGAGTTTGAACTCGTGGATGCCCTGAGCGGTTGCGTCCAGAGGGTTTGGGTACTGGCCGGTGATGCAATCGTACTCGAGCACGGTCATGTTGTCGTAGTGCCCGACAGAAGTTCCCACTCCAGTATTGTACGGAGGAGTTCTGAGGAGCCAGATGTCAAGGTCCTCGCAGTCACCCAAGCCTCCGGGAATACCGCCTCCTTGGACTGTCTCCCCCCAATGCCCCAAGTGAGTCTCGACGTACATTCCATTGGTCAGCGGGACGGGTATCGACTGTTGGTTGGTCAAAAGGGAAGGGTTCGGTCCGCGGTAGATTTGTATGTATTGGTTGGTGGCTGTGGCATCGCTTGTCAGTAGCACGATGTCGGCATTGTCATCCCCATCGATGTCACCGACCTCCATCCCGAGGTGATACGGGTTGGAGACTGTAATCTCGGTGTTGTCCCATTGGTTCACTCTCTCGGAGCATTCTCCCCACATTGTGGTCAGGTTGCCCGGCCTGACGAAGCTCTCTCCGACGAAGCGTATGTTCTCTTGGTAGTAGACGATATCATTCACACCATCGCCGTCGATGTCAGCAATCTCGGCGTCGACGGAGTTGGCGGTATCCACGAAACCTGCACGCTGCGAGGCATTGTTCGATATGAACACGTCCTGCCTGTCTGCGAAGTTTCCTTGTCCGTCGTTGTACAGAACTGTGATGTAGTGCCCCATCACGCTAACAGAAAGGATATCGTTGTGGCCGTCGCAGTTCAGATCGCCGACTGAGAGATGAGCTGGATCACGTTGTACTGCATACTGGGTGATGTGCGAAGCGCTCACGGCTGGTACTAACGAAACCATCAGTGAGGTCAGCATCAATAACACCATGAAGACAGCCTTGCGACTCTCCTTGGTTCGATTTCGGGTAGACTCAGGCGTATGCAGCATGATCAACCGGAGTTTCACTCATCACTTATGCCTTCGCCACAAATGAGTTTGACAACTCCATAGGAGTTGGCGATTACAAGGAGGTATTACCGTAACTCCAACCAACTGGGATTAGGTGCATACTGGACCTCCGCACCGCCGTGAATTCTCTCCAACCTTCCCATCATCCACAGACGGTCTAGGAAGATTTCCAGATCCACTACCTGCCGGTTCGTCCTGTCTCCTACGGCCTGCTCTATCGAGCTCAGCGGCAACGAGGTGTAACCATGCTCACGGACCACGAGGGTGAGGAGAAGTTGAATCCAGGCTTCAGTCAGTGGTTCTCCCGACAGGTTGTCGGACAACGGCTCAACCTCGTCCTCCAGTTCGTCGAGGATTTCTATTATGGTCATGATATCCGGATCGCTCCTCTCCCCACCACCGAGTTTGGAGATTTCAGAGTCCACATCAAGGCTGCCAATGATGCGGACCACCGAGGGAATCCTTGAGGGGTCTGGTGGAGGACCGGGCAGGACTGCATCCTCAGGCGGAGGTATTTCCTCGTATATTTCGGCCTCATCCCCCATGGCCGATTCAGGTTCGGATTCGTCGGACTCAGCCAAACGAGCAGCCAGAGGCTGTAGTACGCCAACTTCCCCCGAGAGTCCCAATTCCTCACGAACCTTGGTGACCCATGCGGCATCGCCCTCGAGCAGCACATCGACATCGTGCTCCTGGGAGCGGAATCGGAATCTGACAGTCCCCCTTAGTTCCATGGTCAATGCTCCGAGAATCAGTTCCTCAGTCTCCGGGCTGCGATGATGGCTTTCATGCTTCGGCCAGATTCCTCAGAACGGTCGGCAGAATGCCTCCGTTCCTGTAGTATTCAACCTCGACCGGCGTGTCCAGTCTTACAACGGCATCGAACTCGACTGTGCTACCGTCAGACCTAGTGGCTGTAACTGGTATCGACGACATAGGCTGCAAATCGGCTCTCGCTGGGATGTCAAATAGCTCGGAGCCGTCTAAGTCGAGGCTGACAGCGTCTTCGCCCTCGGGAAAGGTCAGAGGAAGGACACCCATTCCCACCAAGTTGGAGCGGTGGATCCTCTCAAATGAGGTAGCTATGACTGCCCTCACACCTAGCAACAGGGTGCCTTTGGCAGCCCAGTCCCTGCTGCTGCCGGTTCCATACTGAGAGCCGGCGAGCACGACTAGGGGAGTACTGTCTTCGCGGTATCTGTTGCTGGCCTCGTATATCGAGGTGACTTCCCCGGCGGGGAAGTAAGTCGTGAAGCCGCCTTCCGTACCGGGCGCTATCTGATTGCGCATACGGATGTTGGCGAAGGTACCACGCACCATCACCTCGTGATTGCCTCGACGACTTCCAAACGAGTTGAAGTCACGCGGCTGGACTCCGTTTCCTATCAGGTACTGACCAGCGGGGCCGTGATGAGGGAACGCGCCGGCTGGACTGATGTGGTCGGTGGTCACCGAATCACCGACCTTTACCAGAACCCTAGCACCGTGAATAGGTTCTATCGGAGCCGGTTCGGGCTGGATTCCCTCGAGGAAGGAAGGTAAACGGACATAGGTCGAAGAGTCATCCCAAGGGTACAGAGATCCAGACTTGCTGGGAATCGCGTCCCAACGTGGTTCTCTGAGAATGTCCTCGTAGCGCTGCTTGAACATTTCAGGTCCGATTACCTCCTCGATGGTCGAGCGTATCTCGTCGTCGCTGGGCCAGATGTTCGCGAGCATCACCGGTTCGCCCGACTTAGTGTGACCGAGGGGGTCACTCGAGAAATCGATGTCGAGAGTGCCAGCGAGGGCGTAAGCCACCACGAGAGGGGGACTTGCAAGATAGTTCGCCTTGATCTTCTGGTGAATTCTACCCTCGAAGTTTCGGTTTCCCGAGAGAACACTGCCGACGACCAGTTTCGCCTCGTCTACGGCGGCCTCTATCTCCTCATCAAGGGGCCCTGAATTGCCAATGCAGGTGGTGCAGCCGTAACCAACAACGCTGAATCCGAGGGCATCGAGGTCTTCTGTCAAGCCGGCGGCGTCGTAGTAGTCGGTTACAACTCTGCTACCGGGAGCGAGACTGGGTTTTACCCAGGGCTTGATTGACAACCCCCTGTCACGGGCATTTCGGGCGAGCAATCCTGCCGCTATCATCACGCTGGGGTTGCTAGTGTTGGTGCAGCTCGTGATGGCGGCAATTACGACATCACCGTGCTCCAACTCAGCATCGCGCCCGGCGATTGCAGCACTAGCATCGTTTTGCGAGGAGTCGATACCGTGGCCCTGATGGCCGATTGGAGCATTCAGACTCTCCCTCCAGTGTGACTTCATCTCAGACAGAGGTACCCTATCCTGAGGCCTCTTGGGCCCTGCCAGCGAGGGTTCGACGGTCGAAAGATCGAGCGATAGGGAGGAGGTGAACGAAGGGGCTGGTGTGGAGTCGGTGTAGAACAATCCCTGCGCGGACAAATAGCGCTTGACATCCTCGACATGAGAGGTTTCGCGCCCCGACAGTAGCATGTAGTCGAGAGTAGTCTGATCCACAGGGAAAAAGCCGCATGTGGCGCCGTACTCGGGAGCCATGTTGGCGATTGTAGCTCGGTCTGGGAGACTGAGGCCAGCAAGTCCAGAGCCATAGAATTCGACGAACTTGCCCACGCAATCGTGCTCCCTCAGCATCTCCACCACCCTCAGTGTCATGTCGGTCGCCGTTACACCTGACTGGAGTGAGCCTTGGAGTTCGAATCCGACTACCTTTGGCAGCAGCATGTAAATCGGTTGACCCAGCATTACCGCCTCTGCCTCGATGCCGCCTACTCCCCAGCCTAGGACACCGAGGCCGTTGATCATCGTAGTATGGGAGTCCGTGCCCACTAGAGTGTCAGGAATCCATATTCCCTCTTCCTCCCGAGCCACGCTCGCTATCCACTCCAGATTCACTTGATGGACGATGCCTCGACCGGGAGGCACGACACGGAAGTTGTCGAGACTCTGCTGGCCCCACTTCAGAAACTTGTAGCGCTCGAGATTGCGCTCATACTCAATCTCAAGATTACGCTCGCGCGCGTTTGGGAACAAACCGGAGATGTCAACTTGGACCGAGTGGTCTACGACCAGATCGACCGGTACCTGCGGATTGATTCTTTCTGGGTCTCTTCCCATCGCCACCATGGCATCACGCAGTGCGGCGATGTCGACGACTGCAGGCACCCCTGTGAAATCCTGCAGGATGACTCTGCTGGGGCTGAAAGGAATCTCAGCGGGAGTCATCTCCGGAGACCATGTGGCTATCCTTAGGACATCTTCCTCGGTGATCAGGAAGCCATCGCACTTGCGAAGAGCTGCCTCTAGGAGAATACGAATCGAAGCGGGTATTTCGCCTAGGTCACATATTCCCGAACGTTCCAGTGCCCCTATGTCGACGAAGGAGGCTTGTGAGCCGTCGCTCGTATCGAAGTGAGACCTCGCATTGAAGGGATTGTCCTCGCCCATGTCATCACCTACGGTGATGTCGGCAGGGATGGGCTCCATGAAGTTGACCCATTGCTAAATTGCGTTAGATGCTCAATCATTCACGGTGACATGCATCAAGCGGACCTCGTTCAGAGGACTGTCTGAACTATCTGTCTGGATCTCACTGATAGCGGTGACATGATTCAAGCCGCTGATTACCTTTCCGTAGACCGTATGGCAGGATTCAGCCGCGCAATCCTTTCCGGGTTCCCAATCGAGCCAGGAAGGGGTGCTATCCCCTGGCACGATGTAGAACTGGCTGGAATCCGTGTTGAGTCCTGCGTGGGCCGCAGCTAGTGCACCTGGGATGTGCTTGAGGCCGTTAGTGTGCTCCCCTGGAAGAGACCAATCTAATTGGTCGCAGTTATCGGAACTGTATCTGTTTCCTGAGTTGTCAAACTCGGCGCCGTTGCAGTAACCGTACCACTGCGCGGTATAACCTCCTGAACCGAAGTCACCTCCTTGGATCATGAAATCATCGATGATTCTGTGGAACTCTGTGAAATCGTACCTAAATTCTTCAGCGAGGAGTAGGAAATTCTCCACGTGAAGCGGCGCCTCACCCGGATAGAGTTCGATTTCGACGAACGCTGTGACTCTCTCGTTGCTTCCAGATGGCATGTACGATATCTCAAGGGTGACCACAGGGTTATCCTCAGGTGTGTCGAAGAGCTCTGGAATCACCTTGAAAGAAACTAGAAGCATCATCGCGGCTACTAACATAAATGTCAGACCAAATGGAGTCGGGTTGCCTTCATCGAAGAGTTGCAAGCCAAGACCCAAGGAGACTGCCTGCTCGTCCATCATCGAAGCGAGTTTGTTCATGCGCCGCCTAGTCTCCTTGTCCTTGGGGTCGAAGTTTAGCGCCTTGCGGTAGTTCTTGTGGGCACGCTGCCAATGGCGCTTCTGGTTGGCAGTGTCTTGCTCTCCGAGGGCCGTACTTGCGTCGGCTGCGAAGCGCAAGGTCTTCGCCTTCTGAGCACCGTTCTGACAAGCATCCCAAGCCACGGAGCGCAGCAATTCCAAGCCTTTCTCCGGCTCTCCGGATTCGGTTAGGGCGGTGGCCTCGGACCATGCAATCTGTAGCGCCTCGGGGATGGACATAGAGCGGCGGAAAGCGAACTCATTGAAAATGCCAACGGACACGCAATCGTCCTGAATCCTGTGAATCAGTAACGGTAATGGCTAATACCGGATTATTACCGGGTCGTCTTGCGCGAACCCCTAGGTAGTGCCGAGCCGAGCCATGGAGAAGCAGGAAACGATGGAGCGTATCTACAACGACTTCACTATCAATATAGCAACGGCGAACGGGACGGGTTCCCAATCCGCTAACCTGATTGTGCTCAATTCAATGTTCCAGATGGGTGTTCCAGTCAGTGGGAAGAACCTCTTCCCAAGCAATATCTCGGGACTTCCGACCTGGTTCATTATCCGCGCAAGCGATCGAGGGTATCAGGCACCAGGTGACAAGGCGCACATCCAGGTCTTGATGAACAAGGACACCTGGCACAAGGACCTCGCGCGCATTGAGCCCGGAACCATCGTAATTTACAACGAGGATGTCAAACTCCCCGTGGACAGGGATGACTGTCCCTCATACGGCATGCCGATGACTAAGATGGCGAGGGGAATCAATCCGAAACTGGCTCGCCTGATGTGCAACATGTACTATGTCGGGGCACTCGCCCATCTACTAGAAATCGACGATGCTTCAATCAACGAGTCACTGAATAACCAGTTCAAGGGCAAGGAGAAGGCCATCGAATTGAACCAGAGGGCCATTAGCGAGGGTCGCGCCTACGCTGCAGAGAACTGGGAAGGTCCCATACCATATTGCGTCGCGGCTCGCGACAAGAATCCAGATACGTTTCTGGTGGAGGGTAATGAGGCTGTAGCACTGGGTTCAATCTTCGGTGGAGTTAACATGCTCTCATGGTATCCAATCACCCCCTCTTCATCTCTGGCTGAGAGCGTCATCGAATGGTTGCCTAAACTCAGAGAAGGTGATGATGGCGGTGCGACATGCGCCGTTATTCAGGCCGAGGACGAGTTAGCCGCCGCTGGCATGGTAATCGGTGCCGGCTGGGCGGGCGGTCGCGGAATGACCTGCACCAGTGGCCCGGGCATCTCACTGATGTCCGAGTTCATCGGACTGGCCTACTTCGCGGAGGTGCCTGGTGTAATCTGGGATATCAACAGGGTCGGCCCTTCTACCGGTCTTCCGACACGTACTCAGCAGGGTGATCTGTCGATGCTGTACGAAGCCAGCCACGGTGACACCCAGCACATCGTGCTGATTCCAGGTACCGTCGACGAGTGCTTTGAGTACGGCTGGAGAGTCTTCGACTACGCTGAGAGGTTTCAGACCATCGTGTTTGGTTTCAGCGATCTCGATCTCGGGATGAACCAATGGTCCACAGAGGGATTCCAGTACCCGGATTCTCCGATGGACCGAGGCAAGGTACTGCGCACCCGAGAAGAGGTCGATGCAGTAGCGAACTACGGGCGCTACAGAGACGTAGACGGGGACGGTATTCCCTACAGAACTCTACCTGGCAGCGGCCTCAATCCCATTCTTTACCGAGGAACAGGGCACGACGAGGACGGTATCTACTCAGAGGATCCGGATGTCTACTACGCCACCATCTCGCGCCTGCGCAGGAAGATTGACGGCGCTCGCGACCTACTTCCTGCCCCGATTATCAGGGAAGAAGAGGAACAGCAAATTGGGATTGTCTACTACGGCTCGATGGAGAACTCCATCACTGAGATTGATGACATGCTGGAATCGACTGGTCTATCGGTCAGTACCTGCCGTGTCAGGGCCCTACCCTACCACTCAGAGGTCGAGGGCTTCATTGAGAGGCACGACAAGGTCATCGTCCTCGAGATAAACCGAGACGGGCAGCTCTACGGTATCCTGCGCAAGGAGCTGCCAGTGCAGCTCCTCTCTCGCCTTCACAGTGTGGCCTACACCGATGGCATGCCTCCTCGTGCACGTGTCTATGCCGACAAGATTCTTGAGACGTTGGAGGTTACTGTATGAGCACCATCAAACTCAACGTAATCGACCTAGAGAAGTCGGAATACACCGGAGGCAAGTCGTCACTGTGTCCCGGATGCGGCCATGACCAGGTATCCAATGTCATCATCCAGGCAGCGTGGGAGAACGGTATTCCGCCCGAGGGCATCGCCAAGATGAGTGGAATCGGGTGCTCTTCCAAGACTCCAGCCTACTTTCTCGGCAAGAGTCACGGTTTCAACACCGTGCACGGTAGGATGCCATCTGTCACGACCGGTGCCAGTATGGTCAACAAGAGTCTGGCCTTCATCGCTGTCTCAGGCGACGGAGATACCGCCAGTATCGGTATCGGACAGTTCATCCACGCGATTAGGCGCAACCTCGACATGGTCTACATCATCGAGAACAACGGAGTATATGGCCTGACCAAGGGGCAGTACAGTGCCACCGTAGAGAAGGGATCTAAGAAGAAGAAAGGGGCGACCAATGTGCAGCCCCCGATTGACCTGTGCGCGATGGCCATCAACCTCGGATGTAGTTTCGTCGCGCGTTCGTTCTCGGGCAGTAAGAAGCAACTGACCTCCCTAATCCGTGCGGCGATGGGTCATCGAGGAATGGCGGTCATCGACATCATCTCGCCGTGCGTCACCTTCGCCAACAACGATGAGTCCTACAAGTCCTACAATTACGTCAAGGAGAATGACGAGGTCCTGCACATGCTAGACTACATCCCTCACTTCACCCCTCTGGAGGAGGTCGACATTCCCGAGGGCGAATATGATGACATCCAAATGTTTGACGGCTCTACTCTGCGACTAGAGACATTGGGCGAGAATCATGACCCGTCGGACGCTGTCTCCGCGCTCTCAGCGATTCACAGAGCGGAAGGCGAGAACAAGCACGTGACCGGTCTGCTATACTATGATGATAGCATGCAGACTGCTGACGAGGAACTCGGACTTACCGAGACACCGCTTTCAGCCCTGAGTGAATCTGAGATGCGCCCCAGCGAGGCCGAACTTGCAAGTGTCAACGCGGCCTTCCGCGGAGCCTGAGTGACTTCTTTCGGCTATCGGATTCGTTGAAATAGCGAATCCGACTCCGTCACCCAATAGTCCCTTAGTGTAGTGGTCCATCATGTGGGGTTCTGGATCCCACGACCCTGGTTCGAATCCGGGAGGGACTACCATTACCGTATCACAGAGAGCGGTAGAGGATGTCCGAGACCCAACTCACCATGATGATTACCATGAACCACCCCAATGCGGTCCTAGCCCATCTGCTGGGTTCTTTCTCAGGCGGGAACGGATCGATGCCAGCCTCGATGGCCTCGGCGATAATCGCGAGTTCCTCCTCGATTGTCTCTGGGGGTTTCATGGCCTCACGGCTCCGAGGTAGGATCCCATCCCGAGACATATGATTCCTCGAGAGCGGCGAACTCCTCTTCGGTTCCTGAGAGGTCGAACTTCAGAGAGTCCAGATTCTCGGAGATTCTGTTTGGCTTGTTCGACTTCGGAATGGTGATTGCGCCGGCATCGAAGCACCACTTGATGGCGGCTTGCGCTGGCGTGCAGCCCAGAGAAACTGCAATCTTGGATATTCCCGGATCTGTCAACTTGTGGCCACGAGCAAGCGGAGAGTAGGCCATCACCTTCGCCCCTATACCTTCCGTAGCTGCTCGTAGCGCAGGCCGCTGTAGCCACGGGTTGATCTCTATCTGATTGACAGATGGCATCACGGTAGCGTACGAAAGCATCGCATCTAGGTGATGTGCGCCGTAGTTACTGACCCCGATTGAGCGAGTCCAGCCGTTGGACAGGCACTCCTCCATACCTTGCCAGACTGAAGCCCTTGCATTGAGATCCTTGGGCGGGGCGTGGATTAGATACAGATCCATGTAGTCGAGACCAAGGTTCTCGAGGCTCTGCTGGCACCTCTGAAGCGTCTCCTCGTGACTGTTAGCATGGGGTTGTCGTAACTTTGTTACGACGAAGATGTCCTCTCGGGGAATACCCGACTCCCTGATGGCTTGGCCTACCTCGTCCTCGTTACCATAGGCCATTGCCGTGTCAATTAGCCTGTAGCCCTGTTTTAGCGCGTGCAGCACGGACGACTTGCACTCTCCTGGCTCGCCCATCAAGTAGACCCCTAAGCCAAACCTCGGCATCTCGGCCTGATGCAATCTCTCACTTGTGCTAGTGCTGGTGTTCGCGATGGTCACACGGTCCATGTTCGGCGAAGGTTAGATTACGTATTCAATCGTTATTGTAGCGAGGTTGAAGCGTCATACCTCGTCGAATGGATATGGGAGAGTTGCCAAAGGGGATGGATATGCCTGAGTCCAAGATTACGATCCCTCATCCGTCAGCCTCTGTGATTCTCAGCAGGGAGTGTGCCGGCGGACACGAGATACTGCTGGGGCATCGCGTCTCCGAGCTTCCCGCCTTCCCTGACGTCTGGTCATTCCCCGGTGGTGGCATCAGCAGGGTCGACAGGGCTGCAGCCGAATCCCATCCGGAGTGGCTCTCTGATAGAGGGGAGGATCGAGTCTCTGCTTTTGCACTACTAAGGGAGATAGTCGAGGAGTTGGGAGTTGCGCCTGACGGCAGCGGCGGTTTCTGCGAGGTCGGTGCCGAAGTCAGGGAACTAGTCTGTAGCGACAAGTCAGGCTGGCTGGAGTCGATGGAGTCAGGAGAATTGACTGCTGACGGTTTCCACTGCGAGATAATCACCGATCGAATCACGCCCCCTCAGGCACCCACTCGCTTCCATAACCTGTTCTTCCACGTTCCAACTGGTGCCCCCGGGGTCACTCCGACATTTCCCCCAGGTCGCTCGGAGTTCGACGAGTTCCGGTGGTGGAGACCCGTTGACCTGATTGCTTCATGGGAGAGTAACGAATTACGGCTGCCGCCTCCCATCGTAACACTCGCTCGCGACCTAGTCGAGGCCATAGAGAGTGAGGGGGACTTGCAGTCAGCGTGCGACGCCCTAGCAGCCAACCCTCCCTCAGGTCAGCATCGATTCGAGTACGGGCCGGGAGTTGAATGCATACTGATTCCGACGGCCACCCTTCCTCCAGCGACCCATACCAATTGCTACATCCTCGGTGAGAGGGGGGGCGAGCGCGTGATGGTCGACACTGCGGCGAGGGATGAAGAGGGGCTCGAGGAGTTGGCATTGAAGGTCCATGAGATTCGGGATGACGACAGTTCAATCACAGCCACAATCTTCACCCACAGGCACCCCGACCATGTCGGTGATCTGGCTCGCATCTCGGAGATCTACGAAGCGCCGATATGGGCCAGCGAAGAGACGCATGCGGCAATCAACGGAAGCACTCGGGACAGGGTCCTCAGTGAGGGTGATTCGTTCGTGCTCGAGGGACCGAGTGGGGGGGTACGATGGGAGGTCATCGAGAGTCCTGGACACTGTCCGGGGCAGATCTGCCTAGTCAGCGAGGCCGGCGTAGTGTCAGCGGATAACTGCTCTACCGTTGGCACCATTCTGGTGCCATCCGGTGAGGGCGACATGGGTGCTTACATCTCTGGCCTCGAAAGGATTCGTGCTCTGAAGCCCAAAGTTCTCTTCCCTGGTCACGGGCCTCTAGTTGCTAATCCAGAGAGGCTACTGACACACTATATCGAGCACCGCAAGGCGAGGCATCAGAAAGTTCTGGAGGCAGTCGGGGCAGGCAACTCGGACATCCCCAGCATCGCCAGTGTGGCATACTCGGACAGCCCGGGAGCACATCCCCTACTGGCGCAGGACCAAGCACTGTCTCACCTGAAGGAGTTGCAGAGGACCGGTGAAGTCGAAAACGATGGCAGCGGCTACAAAACGGCATAATCCGGGTCAATATTGAAGCACACCCGGCGACAGCACATAGCAAAACTGGGGTTTTGTGATGGCTGAAGACGGTCGATGGTGGAAGAGAGACAAGGATTCTGACTCCTCCAAAGAAGACGTCGAGGATATGCTGAACGAGGCTGAGGCCCAGCGTATCCAACGCGAAGAGGAGTTGGCAGAAGCTGAGCACCGAGAAAAAATGGCGAAATTTACCAAGACCACGCCCCCGGAGGACGGTGTCAGTTCGTCAGTGGAATTTATCGGCGAGAGGCTTGTACTGAAGCCCGACCGCCATGGGAATTTCAAGTGCAAGGGGAGTATCGGAAATATAGCGAACTTAGATTTCTTGGTGGACACTGGAGCTAGCTTCTGCTCGGTCAAGGATGAAACTG
>PSPX01000038.1 GCA_004195715.1 Methanobacteriota archaeon
CTTCAAATTCATCTGGGGGCCAGTTATTGATATGGTTAGGTTCCCTCAATTCGGAGTCAGACGTCCGTGGATTCTATTCGCCGAGACGGGCATGATAATCTCCCTAGCCACCTTGCTTTTCGTTCCTGATCTCGTCGCCTCGATACAATTAGTCACCATATTGCTGTTCATCCACAACCTGTTCTCATCACTGCAGGATGTCAGTGTTGATGCCCTCGCAGTCGACATACTCGAGCCTGATGAAGTGGCCACGGTCAACGGTCTGATGTTCGCCGCCAAACGCGGCGGGATCATTTTCGGAGGCGCAATCCTCGGGATGATGGTAGTCCCCTTCGGGATTAAATCGGCGATAATGGTCCAGATCCCATTGCTAATTCTGATCATGATGCTGCCCCTATTCCTGCGTGAGAGGCCAGGGGACAGACTGTTCCCATGGAGCAAGCAGGAAGAGGAAGAGGTAGAGGAGGCTTGGTACGCAGAGACCGAAGAGGCAATAGAATCCGAGGCAGCACTGCTGTGGGAGGCAGATCATCCGGAGGAATTCAGACAAGCCCGATGGGTCGCAACAAACCTCTACGATAACAGAATATCTCCAGCCGCATCCATCCTGTGGGCAAGCATCTCTTTCTTCCTATTGTGGGGACTTTTCGCTATCCTACACGTACTCACTAGCAGTTTTACCGAGGATTGGGGAATTACATTCGGAGACGTGGCTTCTCCTTTCAAAACAATTGGAACGGGGACATTCTTAATTTCAGCTATTCTCTTAGTGGCAGAGTGGTTGGGCGCTAATATTCCCCAGATTCGAAATCCCTTGCCAGTATCGACCCTTGCATCTGAAACAGCTTACAATATAGTCAAGGGCTTCTCAACGCGTTCGTCCTTCATCCTAATCTTCCTGTGCCTGCTGGCCGAACTCTACCTGTTCACCGATCCGATTGTGGTTGATATCTTCATCAATGAGGCTGGTTGGTCTCAGACCAAGTACAACGCAATCGTCGGCGGTGTTGTCATCGCATTCATGATGCTTGGACAGATAGTCGGAGGTATGCTAGGTGACAGGTTCGGAGTCAGAGAAGTCTCGATGATAGGATTCACTCTACTAGCCCTGTCAAACGCTTCTCTAGCTCTATTGAATGACTACTGGACCAATACGAACATGATGGTAGCCTACCTGTGCGTTCGCGCCATCATCAATGGAGTTGCATGGATTTGCGCCATAGCCGTATGCATGAGGCTGACCTTCAGTAAGGCCGGCGGCTCACAGTTCACGGCATACATGTCGATGTTCAACCTCTCAGCAGTGATGGCGTATCTATTCACAGGAAATATGACTCAGAGATTCGACTACGTCACTTGCCTCTATATCGGGGGCGCGCTAACACTGTTCACTGTGGTACTGCTATGGTTCATCGACCCCGATGAGGTCGACAGGGTCCTCGAAGGTCGCTTTGGTGATGGTGAGGATGAGTTCGACGGAGACTTCGGGGAGAGGCCAGAGGCATGGTATGAGGAGGACGAGACGGTTGTCACAAGTTCGTGAGCACCTCGAGTCCGCAGAGACGGATTTCCTGTTGTTCAGCCAGACCATCTGTCCTTACTGCACTCGCGCAGAGAGGACTCTGGATGCGCACGGATTCACCTACACCGAGATCAACCTCGACCACCACGAGGGGCTGAGAGAGGATGTTGTGGCCGAGACAAGGCACAGGACCGTACCGGTCGTTTTTGATTTGAGGGGCGATGAACCTGTGTTCGTAGGCGGCTCAGATCGTCTTCTCGAGTACCTCTAGAGTGCCCATGAGCTGGTTATCCCTCCTGCTATCTTCAGACGCAGGTACGTGTCACCGGTGAAACTGGCCGTCAGGGTGTACTCTTCTGACGGGTAAGGTATCGTACCTAGGGTTCCACTCTCACTAGCCCCCGGCCCCCAGACTCTCTCTAGGGCCGAGATGGAACCGTGATCTCTCAGGGTTAGTGTGATGCTCGAAGAGCCTGAGCCGCAATCCGCATCGAGGAAGTAGATTATCTCGTCCCACTCTCCGTCGCTAGGGTGGTCGCTGACGAAGAAGGTGTCACGGATCTCGACGTCAGGCCCTGTGTCCTCCCAGATATCGGAGTACAAGTCGCCACCACGCACGAAGTAGACATCACCGGAGTGCCCAACGCCACTGTCGACCAGCATCATCCTCATCTGCTCGATATCCGAGGAGTCGGTCCAGATGAATGAGGAGAAGAACTGGGCATCCGTGTCGTAGACGTAATCAAGCTTCGAGCCGTCAGCAGAAGAAGCACCCATTGTGACATAGTTGCTCGAGATCCCTCGGACATCAGCACTCCATTCTATCGAGAACAGCGTAAAACTCCAGGTGCCGTCCTCTTCGAGGGGGAAGTCCATCACAGTCTGGGCAACACCATTCTCGAACGCTGCTAGATCCTCATGTGTCATCCGTCCAAGGAACGGGTTGTGGTTGAGCACCGCGTGCCTGCGTGCCTCAGTAAGGCTGGAGATTCCTAGCATGTTCGCTGACCCTTCCTCCTCACTAACCGATGCGACTACCAGTCGAGCCGTGTCATCGGTGTAGTCGGGCGTGGAGAATGTGTAGAGCCACCAGTCTCCGACCTCCCATGTCGGTACCTCGACTGAATCCGAGCCGCCGACAATGCTGCTTATGCTCGAGCAGCCGGACAGAGCAGTAGCCAGCAGAAGCGTCGTGACAGCCAGACTCAACGCTCTGCGCATGAGGGGCCGTGCTAGCCGTCAGTCATGAGACTGACGCAGTCAGGAGCCACTGTCTCAAAGCATTCCGGTCAGAGTCAAGCCGGGAGCGATAACGACCGCCACGATTGACATCAGCTTGATCAGGATGTTCAGCGAAGGTCCACTGGTGTCCTTGAATGGGTCACCGATGGTGTCACCGATGATTGCTGCATCATGAGAGGCATCGCCCTTCACAGCACCTTCGATGTGTCCTTGTTCGATGGCTTTCTTGGCATTGTCCCAAGCGCCTCCGGCGTTGGCCATGAATAGCGCCATCAGCACACCGGTCACAAGTGCTCCAGCCAGAAGCCCGCCTAGGGCCGGCGCACCGAGAAATGTTCCGACAATTACCGGAGCAGATATTGCAGTCAGTCCGGGGGCTATCATCTCGCGAAGAGCTGCCTGAGTAGAGATCTCAACGCATCGAGCGCTGTCGGGCTTGACACCCTCTCTGCCCTCCAGCAGACCGTCTATCTCGCGGAACTGGCGGCGAATCTCAGTCACCATTTCGCCGGCAGCCTTGCCGACACTGGTCATCGTCATTGATGCGATGACGAATGGCAGCGAACCACCAATCAGCAGCCCGATGACGACCATTGGCTCAGTGAGACTGAGATCAGCTGCCGCCATATCAGGGACAGAGGTCTTGAATGCAGCAAACAGAGCCAGAGCGGTCAGAGCGGCCGAGCCAATGGCAAATCCCTTGCCGATAGCAGCGGTGGTGTTGCCGATGCTGTCGAGACTATCAGTAATCTCACGGACATCTGGGCCAAGCTTGCTCATCTCTGAAATCCCGCCAGCATTGTCTGCCACCGGGCCGTATGCATCGACGGTCATTGTGACGCCGACAGTAGCAAGCATGCCCATGGCGGCCATTGCGATTCCGTACAAGCCTAGATCGCCGCCACCCATGTAGTGGTTAGCACCGTAGATGCCGCCTGCGATGAGAAGGATGGGTAGGAATGTTGACTGCATCCCGACCGAGAGGCCAGCGATGGCGTTGGTAGCAGGGCCGGTCTTGGACATCTCTCCGATGTGAGGGATAGCCCTCGTGGGTATTCCGAAGACGTCTTCGATTCCTGTGTAGAACTCTGTGACAAGACCGATTGCGATTCCTACTATGCTACCGATAATCACTGCGATCATTGGGTTGGTACCTGTATCCAGTTCGAGATAACCGATTCCGAACCAACCGCCTATCCAGAATAGAATCGCACCAATGAAAGTGGTGTTCCGCAGTGCTGCAGCGGCATCCCCTCCCTTCATCAGTTCCATGCTGAATACACCGATGATACTCGCTACGTAACCTACGAAAGCGAGGAATAATGGGAGGATGACATAGTGCTCTCCCATGTCCGAAGATGCCTGGGCTATGACCATGGCAGCGATGATTGAGCCTACGAATGACTCAAAGATATCCGCTCCCATTCCTGCCACATCTCCAACGTTATCTCCAACGTTATCAGCGATGACGCCAGGGTTTCGGGGGTCGTCTTCGGGAATTCCGGCTTCGACCTTTCCGACGAGGTCAGCTCCGACATCGGCGGCCTTGGTGTAGATTCCACCGCCCACGCGCGCGAAGAGCGCTATTGACGAAGCACCCATTCCAAAGCCAGCGATATTCTGTACTGCTTCGCCGGTGCCTAACCACATGGCCATCACTGAGATTCCCAGAAGCCCCAGTCCACCTACAGACAGACCCATCACGGCTCCGCCGTTGTACGAAACAGCAAGTGCTGCGGACTGTCCGCCCTCGGCTGCGGCCATGGCCGTGCGTCCATTAGCGCTGGTAGCCGCGCGCATGCCACTGAAACCAGCAACGACGCTTGCTGCAGCACCAGCGAGGAAAGCTATCGCAGTCTCCGACT
>PSPX01000039.1:0-5665 GCA_004195715.1 Methanobacteriota archaeon
TGGGTGCTCATCGAGGAGGTGGTCCAAGAGGCCGCCAGAACTCTCCTCGTCGCCAACGACGCAGCCGACCCCGGTAGCATCATCGACCTCGACCCCGGGCCCCTAGGGGTCTATCTGGCACTGTCTTCGGTACTTCTTGTGGTAGTTAACGTCAGGCTCGGTGAGACAGGGGTCAATCTAGCAGCGCGCTTCCTCGGAGTGACCGAGATATCCGCTTCAATACGGGACTCTGGGGCACTGCAACTCTGGTCGATCGGGTGGTGGCTGCCACTGCTCACGATGATATTCATGGCTCACTTCGGCGGTTTCACAGCCGTTACGCTGCTCTTGGTCCTCCTTCTGCTCACAACTCTGCACTTCNNNGTAGGAGGGTGGGTGATGCCGGCAATATGGTCACGGTTCTGGCGGTTGCGGTTGTGGTCATGGAGTGGCGGCACGGGCTCTTCGTGCCGCTGTCCGCACTGCTTTGCCTCTCAATCGCCTCCCTGATGCTCACTCGAGCGTGGGACAACGAGAATCTGTACACCAGCGGGATGTCGATGATGAGCCTGCCACTGTTGCTGGCGCTCTCCGGAAGGGAGGCGACTAGGATTCTGGAGTTGACCGAATCGCTGCCGGAAGTCGATATGGTTCTGGTTTCTGTGGCATGCGCCGCAATCGTCCTAGGTGTATATCTGCCTCGCGCGGGAGGCATAGAGAAGCTGCTCAATCCCGCCCTCGCAGCGCTCTGGCTCCTGGTGATTGTCATCGCGTTGTCGTTCGATCAGGGAAATCAGACCGCCCAAACCGCCTCGGTAGCGATGTTCGTAGTCAGCTCTCTGTGGCTGGTGGCACGCGGTGAGCTCAGAGCCGAGCTCAAGTCGGTGGCCATGCGGGACACGAGACTGGAGATGGCCGCCAAGGCCGTAGGAGACGAGGCGATGTTCGAAGGCAGTGGGGAGGTCTCGATGTACGACGCTCGGAGGGCCGCTATGGAGGCCGAGCGTCGCAAGAGGCGCGACAAGATGGGCACCGACGACCTCAGGGAGCTCTACACCACCGACGTCAGCCACAAGCCCGTCGTCGTGACAGCGGTGCTCTTGCTGATACTTGGCACGGGAATCATACTGGGTCTTCTCTACGGGCCGAATCCGCTGATGCTGGTAGCAATCGGAGTCTTCGCGACTGCCCTCATCGTATTGGCCCGTCACCGCTCAAAGAGCTTGGAGCTCGACCTGCCTCACATCATGGGCATGGAGATGCCAATAGCAATGGCAATCGGCGGACTGGTCGCCGCTCATGTGGCATCTCATCTCGGACCGGGGGGCAGTAACCAGGACCTACTGGACCTTGCTGTGGTCACGGTGCTGCTGCTCGAACTGGTGGCGATATCGCTGACCGGTCAGGACAATCTGTTGGACAGGATACCCATAGCCCTCGACTGGGTTGTGCTCCCTCTGCTAGCCGGCCGGATGCTGGGAGCGATTGCGGTCGAGGCTCTGCCATTCCCGCTCTCGATCGACCCGTTCGAGGGTGACATGCTCGAATGGGAGATGCCGTGGATGCTGCTTGAGTCGGCGCTGATCCTCTGCGTGCTGACTGACGTGTGGGTCGACCGAAGGAGACGGGCTGCCGGGCGAGAGGACTGGAAGAACTCCTCCGGCAGGGGTGCTCGCAGTTTGGCCATCGTGCTGCTCTCATTCGGCCCCGCTGGAATCCTAGCTGTCGCCAGCGCCATCGTGCAGGGCTGGAGGTACAGGCAGCCGAGCGCGGTCGGCATCGCGATCCCTGCGGGACTGATGGCGCTGTTCGCCGCCGGGAACTGGTTCGGGCCTGCAATGGACGTGTTCCCCGAAGTCACCATGGCCACAGGTCTGCTGCTTCTGGTTCTGTGTGCCATGACTGTCCCCCTCAAGGGCGGCGACTGGACGATGATGCTGGCATTCAACTCGCATCTGCTCATCATCGCAGTCACCGTAGCGCATCAAGCAACCTCGGTTCTGCTTCCTGTGCTGCTCATCGCACTTTCCTCTACGGTCTGGATTGTGGGGATACTGCAACTGCGTCGGGCCCTGCGAATCTGGGGCTTGGCCGACCTGCTGGTGGCCATCGTCTACGGGCTCATTTTCGTCGAAGGCATATTCGAGCCGACCACGCTGCTGGTCGCCCTAGTAGTGGTCGCTGCGGAACTCGGTGTAGTCTCATGGCTCGGTCTGCGCAACGAAGAGCAGTTGGTCAAGGACTGAAGATTGACCTTAGAAGGGACATTGCGAGCCTGTCGCAGACCGGGGTAATCAAATCCGCACAATCTCCGAATGGGCCAACGTTGATGACAGACGGCACCGACAAGCAATCGTGACAAGGTCTTGGATATCGGACACGCCCGACGAGGTCGAGCATCCTCCCGTGCCGTTGGGTCTCAACGAGATGGCGGTCCCGCGGGCCGCCATACTACTGTCTCTGGGCACCGCTGTCGTGCTGATACTATCGACAATCTGGCTCGGTTGGGCAGCTTGGAACTTCAATGCCAATCTGGAGGCGTCTTTCGGACCTGCAACCGAAGCACCTTCCATAGACGGCCGCTGGGCTTGGGAGGTCGACCTGTTGTTCGATACCTGCTCTGCCCGGGAGGACGACTGGACTTGGCCGAACAGCCTTGCTGAGCAGGACGACGTGTTCCTGTACCCGGGTGAGCTCCGCTGCGATTGGGAGCATCAGGGAGATGGTGACCGCGCCAGTGTTGTCATCTACAATCGCGGGAACGAGTCTCTCGATCTGGTGCTGGAGATCCAAGGAGGGGGTGTCGTCTTCTCGGCGAGCAATGAGCCGGGTGATGTGTTGAGTCTGGAGGGCAACGAGAGCAGGATCGTGGAGGTTGAGCTTCTGGAAGACTTGTCCGAGAGCGATATCAGGATTTCAGTAAGTCATCTCACGGTGGTGGACGCGGAGGTTCTCCTGGACGTGCACATATTCGAGGGCACAGAGGAGCGCGACATCCACATCAATGACAACGACAGGATCGAGGTGCACTACATCGTCTGGAACGCCGACACCGACGAGCAGCTTGACGAGGGCGACTTGCTTGTAACAGCAGGTGACGATGGTGCTTACATCTACGGATTCGGCTGGTCGGCGATAGGCTTGGACATCGACAACGACAGGGGGCTCATCCCGGGCATTGACACAGGCACTGCCCATACCACTCTGCTGCCCCCTCCCATCGCCTACGGAAACAGTGACGGTCATGAATTGCAGGATGCTTGGCTGCGTTTCGAGTTGAAGGTCGACAGGGCCCCGATTTCCTAGGGAACTCGCGAAAGTGACTTGACCATGTGCTTGGAGGCGATGACGTGGGGGAAGGGAGGCGGCACACTGCTCTGAACCCCTCCGCGCAGCTCACGAAGGAGGCTAGGAAGCGCGTCAAGGCTGAGTCCGCGCGCCGAGGAGAGCCGGCTTTCCACATGACTGAGAACATGCGTAGGCTCTCCACTCCATGGTACGTGGCACTGGCCCGAGCTAGGCGGATTGACCCCACTGTCCTGCCTGCCGGTGTGATTCTCGACGCTGCTGCAGGCTCCGGCCTACAGCTGGTCGCATACTCACGAGAACTCAAGCGGCCGGCCTTGGGCATCGAGGCGGACGGCAACATAGCCGTCCTGTGCGCTGCGAACATGCACATCAACTCGGACGAGGGAGACCTGCAACGCTCGATGGACCGTGTCATCATCGGTGATGGCTCTGATGCCGAAGGCGCCATCACGGAGTACTGGAACAGCCTCCGCGAGGCTGGGACCCGTGCGCATCCCCCGATTGCTATGCTACATCTCGACCCTGCGCGCCCGCTCGACGCGCAGAACCACGATGTGAACGAGATGCAGCCTGCTATCGGGCCCGTCCTGAGTTCGTGGGGAGAGCACCTGCAGAGCGGTCCGAGGGGGCCGGCGGTGCTGCTCGACCTGTCGCCTCGCCTCGGCGAGGACCAGCAAGGCATGATCGAGGCCATAGTCGGCATCACCTTCCCTGGAGTCAGCCGCACCTGGGAGTGGCTGAGCCAAGGAGGTGGGAGAGTCGACCGGCTCTCGCTGTGGGTAGGTGCCCTGTCATCGAAGAAGAGCCATCGGTGCGTCAGGATGGGGACGAAGAACGTACTCGCTGTGATAGAGGGAGCTCCCTCGGAGTCTGAGGTCGCTCAGATGAGCTCCCCCCCTCCATTCGGTGCCTGGATGACCATCGTCGACCCTGCTCTCGTTCACAGCGGCCTACAGGAAGCCTGGTTGGAGCGGGCCCTGCGAGAAGGCGGTGGCCACTCGTGGCTGCGACTCGACGGCCGACGGCCGCTGCTGATCCACACTGACCCTCTCAACGACTCGGAAGATGTCGATGGATTCGTCGTGGCGAGCGGTGAAATCGTGCAGCACAGGCTCAGGCCGCCTGAACTCCACACCATAGACCAGACAGCTGCCTCTGCAGCGAGGAAAGGCATCGGCAAGGTCACTCTGCGCTGCAGTCTGGACCCCGACATCCACCCAACGCTGCAGCGCAGACTGGACAGGGAGTTGAAGGAAATCGACGGCGGTAGGGGTTTCATGGTCGATATCGATCTCGAACGGGGCTCGGGAAGCCACAAACTGTACGTTGTCTGCAAGGAGTAGACGGCGCTTCTGGTCGCCCCGTAGGGGCGTCCAATCGGTTCAAATAGGGAAGGTAGGTCGCCGAGATGCCCAATGGGCCACCGGGCGACCGGTGAACACGGGGGAACCGTACAATGCCAGAAGAAGATGCCGAACTCGGAGATGACTTCGCCTACATTCTCCGTATGGCCGATAGTGACGTCGACGGCCTGAGGCCTATTGCAATCGGATTGACTTCCATCAAGGGCGTGGGGATGCGCACTTCTCAGGCGGTCATCTCTCCGAGGAAGAGCAGGACAGTCTGCGAAGCGCCATAGACGACTACGCCACCACCGTGCCGTGGTGGCTCGTCAACCGGCAGCGTGACCTTGGAACCAACGAGGACGCTCACATCGTCGCGATGGAGGTCAAGATGACCCGCGACGACGACATATCCCGAATGGCCGGGATCAAGGCCTACAGGGGGATGAGGCACAGGAGCGGCCACAAGGTCCGCGGACAGCGCCTCAGATCGAATGGTCGCAAGGGGTCAACACTCGGTGTCGAGAAGAAGAAGATCCTGAAGAAGAAATGAGGTGTGAGATATGGGTGATCCTAAGTTCGCTAGACCGAAGACCCGCACTCCGACCCATCCTTGGAAGCAGGTTCGAATCGATGAGGAGCACGCCCTGAAGGAGCGCTTCGGACTCAAGAAGGTCGGCGGCATGAGGGAAATCTGGCGAGAGAAGTCAGCCCTCCGCCGCCACAGGAACCAGGCGATGAAGCTCATCGGCAGGGTTGATACCACCGAAGCTCACTTCGCCCGCGAGAAGGAGGACATGATTGCATCAATGTGCCGAAAGGGGCTGCTGGCTGAGGGTGCTGGACTCGATGACGTTCTGCAAATCACAGTTGAACACATGCTCTGGAGGAGGATGCAGTCCGTAGTCTACAACAAGGGACTGGCGCCTACGATGAGGTCTGCCAGGTCTCTGATCGTGCACGGCCACATCTCTATCGGAGACCAGCGGATGACCGTGCCCGGCTACCACGTCCTCAAGCACGAGGAGGACCTG
>PSPX01000039.1:5670-6806 GCA_004195715.1 Methanobacteriota archaeon
ACCGGGCGTCGAGGATACCGTTCCAAAGGAGGATGGCTGATGTCACGCAAGGCTATACTACACATTTTCACCACTCACAACAACGTGCTGATCACCGCCACAGACCTGACCGGTGCGGAGACCATCTGCAAAGTATCGGGTGGCATGGTGACCAAGGGCGGCAGTGACTCTGGCGGCTCGTTTGCGGCCACCAGAGCAGCCGAGAGGATTGCAGAGATGCTCGCAGAGAAGGAATTCAACCAAGTCATCGTGAAGTATCGCGGTGCTGGGGGCAATCGCTCTCACAGCGCACCCGGCGCGACCGCCGCAATCAGAGCCCTCACCCGAGCCGGAGTGCAAATAACCAGAATCGAGGACGTGACTCCGATTGCGACGGACGGGACGAAGGGCAAGGGAGGGCGCAGAATCGAAGAGAGTGATGAGAAAATCAGAATCCTGCTCACGGACACCGACCGATCGTTCGTCAACTCGATTCGCCGCTCGCTGATCTCCGACACCCCGAAGATGGCGATAGATACCGTTCGCTTCGAGTTGGGGACCATTGAGATGGACGACGAGGTATGGGAGACAAACGGGCCGATTCCCGACGAGATGATCGCTCAGAGGCTGGCCATGCTGCCCATACCGACCCGACATGACGAGTTCTACTTCCAGGACAGTTGCCCGAGCTGCTCCGAGCTAGTGGCCGAGGACCGCGGCTGCCCGCTCTGCACGATGCTGTTCACATGCAAGTCCTTCGGATCAGAAGAGGGGAGAATGGTCACCGCCGGAGACATGAACTTCCTCGGAGAGGAACGCCTGAGCATTCCCGAGAAGTATCATACCATACCAATCACCAAGCTGTTCCGTGGCCAGATGATCGAGTTCTACGCGACAGCTGTGATGGGACGCGGTCGGGACCATGCAAAGTGGTCCCCTGTATGCGGCATCGCGTTCACCCCCAGATACGCAGGGGTCATCAATATCATGTCGAGAGCGAAGGTTCTGTGGGACCTCGGTCTGACCATCACAGCCAAGGACTTCGACAGCAAGAAGGTGGGCGCGCGACTGGAGGACATCGACAAGGTCGCACAACTGATTGACGACCTGCACCACGTCGGCGCGGGTACTGAGGAGTCTAGAGATTTCAAGGACGC
>PSPX01000040.1 GCA_004195715.1 Methanobacteriota archaeon
GTAGTCCTCATAATCCTGCTCAACTCCGGCCTCAGTGTGGTCACCGTCGATGAAAAGGAAATCTACCTTCTCTCTCCCGAGTGCTGATGCAACCCGCTTCTTAAACTCGGGTGTGTGTGAATCCCCTGTGAGCAGAGAAACCTGACAGCCCGGATCACGAGGTGGTAGGGCTTCCAAAAGCGGCCTCTGGGCTGGGGAATGAAAAAGATCGCAGGTAAGCACACGGTCACTCGCCAACCCAGCCCATATCAGCAGCGTGCCTGCCCTGGCGGTCCCGATCTCTAGAATAATACGAGGCTTCAACTCAGCGACCTCTTGAGCCAAAGCGAGGATCTCCGAGTGCTTCTGCACCGTGTGGATCGTTAAGAAACCCGAACCCCCAAAGGTCATTGCCCAGTTTACTAACTCCGGAACGCTCCGTCTTTCTTCGTGGTACGTGCGTAATCGTCGAAAAGACCACTGGCGATGAAATGGAGCACGCAGCGTTCGGCTGAGATTTTTTAAGTAACGGATCTTCGGCATGTGTTATTTCCAGTATACGGATGCGGTTACCTGATCTAAAAGGGAAGAAATCTGAAAATCAGAGTAGTCTCTTGGGAGGGCTGTACTCGATTAGTCAAGGCGCCTAGACTAGTCAAGGGGCCTAGACTAATGTGGACCAGACCAAGGATCTCTTGAGCTCACCGAGCGTTTCTAATGCAACCAACCATTACGATTGGGATCCCCACATACAAACGGCCGCGCCAACTGGCACTTCTCCTGGGGCAGCTCGTCGACAGCAAGAAACTCTGTCCTTGGTTGCAGGTACTTGTCCTTGACGACAGCGGGGATCAAGAGGCGCACGCCCTCTTCCATCAGCACTGCCAAGACAACCAGTTTACACGGCTGGTTAGCAATCCAGAAAACCAGGGCTACCCTCGAACCCTAATTAGGCTCATCGAAGAGTGCAGGAGCGATTACCTCATCCTCTTGGCCGACGATGATCACATCCAATTGGCTTCTCTCGATGGCTTGAGGGCTTTCTTAGAATCCGAGACGCCCGACTTCATCAGCACACCCTGGCTGAGGAGAACCGGAGCGGGAAATAGATATCGCCTTGCCAGTGATCGTAACCGGACCGGAGAAATCCATCCAAGGTATGCAATGCAGGCGGCAGGACATGCTCCTGGGTTAATCGTGCGAACCGAAGCTGTGCTCCCCTATCTGCCTATCCTCCGGGACCGACTGATCTCGGGGTGCGCCATTGCAGCGACATACCCACAGGTCATCTTGCTCTGCGAGCTTCTGATCACAGGCGCACGATGCGTACACTTCACAAAGCCCTTGGTCCAGGAGGGGGACCGCTGCACGAGTGAGATTCGTGACCCGGATGGGGAACACTACACGTCACTTCCATCACGAATTCAGCAGATGGCGAGTATGGATCGCTATCTCATGGACAAGCCTTCCGGCGATGTGCAAGAGGAGTTACTGCTTGGAGCCCGTGAGAACCTACTGCGAAAGGTCTTGAGGGCCGCACCAGACCTAGGAGTGCGCGGATTGTTAAGTGCCGGCCTCAAATCCTTCTCGAGGAGAATCTCCTCGTCATGAGCGCAGCGAACTCCTCTTCTGCAATCCGGATTTTCCACATGGCAAGGCTGCCATGACAAGTATGTGTCCGCGATCTCTCCTCATTGGGTTCGATTCCCAATACGACCAAGAAGCACTCGTCGCAGCACTTCAAGGTGGGCGCAACTCGGAGGTTGCCCCCTACGTCGCGCTGATCTCTCGGGGAAACAAACTCGGTGACCGCGCGGCTGTTTACATCAACAGCACTCGAGGATTTCTGGAACTCAACGCCACGGTCTCTCGCGCTTGGCCCTTCCCGCCCCCTTGTTTTTGGAAGAAGCTCCTCTTGTCGAAGCCTCAGGCCATGGAGATGATGGCGCGGAGGGTGAATGGAATCGATGGTCCTGGATCTTCACACCAATCGCGGAGCCGCCAGTGGAGAGAGTGGGTCACTTACTGCTATGGGCTCCTCGTTCACCACAGGATCGATCGAGTCATTCAGAACAATGTGCCACACCTCGCGTTCGAGTTCATCGTCCACTGTGTGGCGAGGGCGCTCGGCATCAAGACCAACTTCACGATGCAACTCACGGTCAAGGGCACTTTCGTGGTCGCCGAGTCGATCGCGGGCATGTTTGAACCCTTAGCCCAGGACCTGCAAGAAGCAGGCGGGGCTCCTGCCCTCGCTCTGCACCCGAGAATGGAAGACGAGTTCGCGCGCCGCACCGGAAAGAGTCACCCCTGGTACATGGTGAAAAGCCGAGCACCGGTTAAACAACTGTTGAGAACGCGCCTACGTAGGATCCTCCACCCTCACCTGAACCCACGTGTAGCTGAAAGGACCCGCGCCTTTTTCTCCGGCCTCGCCAAATGGCGTGCTCAACGGGCCATTGGGTGCGGTTCGGCCCCTCCGTCCCCGTTCGTATACTTCCCACTTCACCTGCAGCCCGAGGCCACAACCATGCCCCTTGGCGGGGTGTTCGCGGATCAACTCATCGCAATGGAGACCCTTGCCCGCGCGGTCCCACCGCATTGGACCATCGCCGTGAAGGAGAACCCCAAGCAGCGGCTCAAACACCGAACTCCGGAGTTCTACGAGAGGCTCCGCGAGATACCCAGGGTTAGGTTGGTCGACGGAAATACATCGACCTTCGATCTGATTTGTGAGTCGAGTGCTGTCGCCACGATCACAGGCAATGCAGGCTGGGAAGCACTGTTCGCTGGAAAGCCGGTCTTTACATTTGGAGAGGCATTCTTCAAACATGCCCCTGGCGTCATCGCCGTGGATGAGTTGACAGAGATCGAAGAATTCCGTCAGGCCCTGGTAAAGATAGATCTCGGTACCTTCCCGACTGCTACTCACGAACAGCTTCGAAGGTTCCTAGCTTCCTTACAGAGAGTAGCCCGCGAGGGGGTCGTCAACGTTCAATACCTCCAAGACTCCGGCCTGGAATACAAAAAGGCCATTCTGGGATTCTCGAATGCTATCAGAGAGATGATGGGGCTCGACATCGTCGCGTCCGTTCTTGATGCCGGAGGAAACGTCGATGTGCCTGATACCGCTGTTTCGTCCTCAGAGGCAGGGCCGCTCGGCTAATGTGTGGTGAAGTCGTTGGCTATAGGATCCCTCTGTCTGCGCCGGCGCCTAGCCTGCTCAAGGATGGGGTCCAAGGCGCGGTATCTGACGGATGCGCCACAGAACCGTCAGGGCGTCGTCGTGGTCACTGGAAGCCGGTCGCCACGTCGCGAGCGCTGGAACGGAGGTAGTCGCGCCATTTTGAACTTGCCCTAGCTATGACTGCACTTTTCATCGGACAATCGCCGCTCCAGATCCTAAACCTCGTCGAGGCATCACGCCTTGACGAGGAAGACGCACTCTTTCTCCTGGTCTGGGACAACCAGCAGACAAAAGACCAGATCGACGCTCTGCTGAAGCGGCTCGGTGTCCAAAATGTGCGGTTCCTAAGGATTAGCCCCGCGCTGCGGATTCTCTATCCCGTGCTCCTACTTCCTCTCGCCGCCAGCCTCCGGGGCCGCGTCAAGCGTGTCTACTTCGGGACGTACACCAGCTGGGCATCGTTCCTGATCAACCTGATCGGCGCGCAGGAGCACGTATTGGTCGACGACGGACAAAAAACCATCAACATCCTGACCGCTCCTCACCTGGTCGGACTCGAGAAGAAGTGGCGGCTGTGGCCTTGGTCCCGAACCTACGTCCACCAAGCTGAGCTGTTCACCTTCTACGACGAGCTCGCCCGGTCCTGCGGGAGGCGGGCAAGGGCGAACCGCCTAGACTCGGTCGCCTCACAACTCAAACAGACCTCTATCGGCGTCCAACCGGCAGGGCCAGGCGACGTGCTGTTCATCGGCACCTACCTACAGGACACCTACGGTCCGTTCGAGAGCGACCTCGAACAGGTGATTGAACACGCCGGCGAGCGACGCCTCCTCTACATCCTCCATCGCCGCGACGACGAAGAACGCATGCGCATACTCGGCGCGCAGCTAGGCTTCGATGTCGCACTGTTCGACCTCCCTCTGGAACTCGTATTCCACCTTCTCTGGTCTGAGCACCGTCCTGAGGTTTGGACCTTCGGTAGCACCGCTACGGACACGCTCCAAGCCATGCTGCCCGACCTTCGCGTCCGGGTCTTCCAACTAGACCCTGAGGGCTTCACGAGAGAACGGACCGGACAGGCCTTCCTGTCGATCTACGAGCAGTACGCCGAGAATGAGCGGACAGATCTCGTCACTCTGAATCGCTAGTGCCTACGCAGTCTCTCCTGCAGGCGACGCATCGAGCTGCGAACCGCGACCTCTGTCCCCCGCTCGCTGTAGCGTCCCTTAGAGAGGTGCCGGATAC
>PSPX01000041.1 GCA_004195715.1 Methanobacteriota archaeon
GGGCGAGGCCTCCGCCTTCGTTCTGGTATCCTATGCCGGGGTGGCTAAGGTAGCGGCCATCGGAGGGGAAATCAAGAATCCCGGCAAGAATCTGCCCGGGGGAATCATGACCTCTCTTGGGATAGGGGCAGTACTCTATGCGGTGCTGGTCGCGACAATGGTCGCTGTAATTCCACACGAGGCATTCTTCGATTCGAATGGTCATGCCATCGAGGACCCCGTCCGCGCCTTCGCTGAGGTCGTGGGAGGTAGCGACATGGCGATTTTCGCCGCAGTCGTTGCCATTCTGACGATGACATCGATGTCACTGGCAGGGATACTCGCTGCATCGCGCTACCTATTCGCCATGTCTCGAGACAACCTGCTGCCCGATCTGTTCGAGGACGTTCATCCCCGATACGAGACGCCACACGTTGCCATAATCGTCACCGGGGTGGCGATGGCCATCGCACTTCTCACCATAGACGTACATCAGGTCGCCGAGTACGCCTCAGGATTCCAGATAATGGTGTACGTGCTGATGTCCATGTCTGTTCTAGTCCTCAGGAAGGCCACGCCCTCTCACGCGTGGTACCAACCCGAGTACAACGCTCCACTACGCCCCTTCCTGCAGTGGTTCGGGATTATCTCTGGAAGTTTGCTGCTCTACTTCATGGGGATGGAGGCCATTATTGGTGCTGTGACCGCAGCTATCGTTGGTTTGTTGATCTATCAAGGCTACGGCAAGAAGCACCAAAGCCACAAGATTTCTCCGTGGGAGACCTTCAGGATGATGTCTTCCGACCCCCGTCGAGCCGAATCGCGTCGACGCGCATCCGCATTCTTCGCCGCTGACACTTGGGGCAACAAACTGCTGACTCTCAGGCAGTTCATGTCCTGCGTAGACGCCTTGGGGCTGGAGTACGGCGACACTGACAATCTGCGCGACTACTTCCACGCCGCAGACGAGGACGGCGACGGATTGATTCACCTTGAGCAGTATCTAATGGCTCTCGAGACAATGGCTTCCGACGAGGGATGAAGCAGGCGAGTGGTTGAAGGCGTCAATAGCCCTCGCCGCACTCCCAGAGGGAGTGCAATGGTTTCCAGCCGAGCGAGGAAGGTCACCACTCAGACCTTGCAGAAGATGAAACAGTCTGGCGAGAAGATCGCCATGCTGACTGCATACGACTACTCTCTAGCTCGTCTCGTGGATGGCGCTGGAATAGACGTAATTCTCGTCGGCGATTCTGCCTCGAACGTGATGGCAGGAAACGAGACCACAGTGCCGATTACCCTCGACCACATGATTTACCACGCCCAGTGCGTGATCAACGGTGTCGACAGGGCACTGGTCGTCGTCGACATGCCGTTTGGCTCGTATCAGGGTGATTCCAAGACTGCGTTGGACTCGGCCATCCGCATAATGAAGGAATCTGGCGGACACGCTGTCAAGCTCGAAGGAGGAGTCGAGGTCTGCGAGTCGGTCAAGCGTATCGTTGAGGCCGGCATCCCTGTGATGGGCCATCTCGGACTGACTCCACAATCAATCTACAAGTTTGGTACCTACTCGGTGAGGGCTAAGGAAGAGGCCGAGGCGACTAGGCTTATCGAGGACGCCAAAGCACTCGAGGAGGCAGGCTGCTTCTCGGTGGTCTTCGAGAAGATTCCATCAGAGTTGGCCAAGCAAGCCAGCGAGTCACTGACCATTCCTACCATTGGCATCGGTGCTGGCTCGGACTGCGATGGACAGGTGCTGGTGCTGCACGACATGCTAGGCATCACCAAGGATTTCTCACCGAGGTTCTTGAGGAGATATGCCGACCTCGGGAGCATCATCGAGGCAGCGGTGAGTCAGTATGTGGAGGACGTCCGCAGTGTGGATTTCCCGAACGACGAAGAGAGGTATTGAGCAGGGGCGCGGCGCGCCTCGCACAACATTCAAGGACACTCGCATTAGGATGAGGAAGGATTGTCATGAGCGAGTTGTGGGTAGAACGCCATCGTCCGCAGACTGTGGGCGACATCAAGGGCCAGCGCGCGGTGGTTGACCGACTCAAGGCGTACGCCGAGATGCGCAGCTTTCCTCACCTCTTACTCTCGGGCCCACCGGGCACCGGCAAGACAACCGCGGCCCTAGCACTGACTCGCGATGTGTTCGGTGAGGACTACAGGATGAACCTCCTAGAGATGAACGCCAGTGACGAGCGCAAGCTCGAATCCATCCGAACCAAGGTCAAGCAGTTCGCCAAGACAGCGCCATCACCAGGTACCTCATTCAAGGTCATCTTTCTCGACGAGGCCGACGCCCTCACACCTGACGCTCAGGGCGCGCTACGGCGAATCATGGAGCAAAACTCGCAGACCTGCAGATTCATCCTGTCGTGCAACTACTCGTCAAAGATCATCGAGCCCATCCAATCGCGCTGCGCGGTGTTTCGCTTCCGTCCGCTGGCCGAGGACCAGGTCCTCGAGATGATCACCTCGGTTGCTGAGTCAGAGGGCATCAACCTCGACGACGAGGCCGCCGTCGCAATAGCCCACGTCAGCCTAGGAGACCTGCGCAAGGCCATCACCTCGTTACAGGTCGCCGCATCACTCGACTCCAACGTTACTCGCGACCTCGTCTACGAGACCACGGCGACCGCCCCGCCCGAGGAGCTGCACGGCTACATCCTTGCATGCAAGGAGGACGGCTTCCAACCGGCCCGGCGTAGGCTCAAGGAATTACTCGACAGATTCGGTCTGGCCGGAACCGACCTCGTCAATCAGATGCACCGCGAACTTGGCTCAATCTCATTCCTTGATGAGGCTCAGAAGTTGGCGGTCACCGAGGCGATGGCCGAGTGCGACTTCCGGATGGTCGAGGGTGGCGGCGAAGCCCTTCAGTTGGATGCGATGACAGCGAGGATCTGCTCGCTCATCGGGTCCTAGACGACCCGAACGATGTTGATGGTGTAGACTGCGTCCCAGACGTTCTGCTCCCACGGATCGCCCATTTCACTGAGATTGATGCGAACCTCGTAGTCGCCCAGATCCATGCCAGAGATGTCCCACGCCAGCCCCACGTCTTCGGACCTTGAAGCGACCTTAGGTCCCAGTACGTCGCCAGTTAGCGTGTTCTTATGGTCCCCTCGAGTCCAGTTTCCCCCGACCTCGTCAAATCGTACTTGGGCCTCACTCAGTTCACCAACAGCACCATTCGACAGATTGGCAATCATCTCGCCACGGTACCATATGCTGGCAGTCATAATCGCAGTCTCGGCATCCACGTTGTCGCGCACCGACATTCCGAGGACGATGTCGATAGTGTCCTGGTTAGTCTCGAGGTAGTAGGTGCCCTGTTGGGTGCTCCATCTGGCGTCAACGACAGCATCGTTGGTCTCGATGTCGAGCCCTCCGGAAATAGTTGGCGCGGCGATGTCGCCCAAGGGTGGGTTGGCCAGTATGAATGATAGGGCGATGAACGAGAAGAAGTAGAGAAATCCGGCACGGAACCAGTTGCCTAAGGTAAAAATCTCGTAATACTCAGTCGGGACCATTATCTTGTGCAGCGACGGAATGGTGACAATCAGCAGCATTGGCAGCAGCCACAGAGCCCTCGTAGGCTCAGTCAAAGTGGGCATGAAGATGTAGCGCATGAACATACAAACAGACACTCCGTAGATGATGACAATCCACATCGAGTACGCCTCAGCCGTCTCCTTCTTGGCAGTCGCAACGGGGTCGAAAGGCTCGAGCACGCGGCTCTGCTTCTCCTTCTCCTTATCCTCCTCGCTCTTCTTGCGACGCTTGCTCCCGTAGGCGCTCGCGCGCATCGCACTGTCGACATCGACCATGGAATCCAGTCACCGGCGGGAGTGGTGTGCAAATCAACCCTGCGTGTGAGCAGCCGTGCAGATTTGAACCAATATTAGGTGAGAACGCTCAAAAAAGGATTCCCGGCTCACAGGGCCACAGCCTCATTGGTGTAGTTGGTAGCACGCCAGTCTCATAAGCTGGAGGTCGTCGGTTCAAATCCGTCATGAGGCACCATGATTACTCGTGCATGGTGACAGCCGTCGACTGCCACAGCACGTAGTAAGACCAGTCACTCCATGCGAACTCGTAGTCGTTAAAACTCGTGATGTCGTACTCCCACCAGTATGCCGTATTCAGTGATGCAAACATGGTCATGTCGAGTTCACACTCCAATCCCGGTGGGCCGAAATAACCCGGCCACGAATCGAGGTTCGTTATGCCCTCGCATGTGT
>PSPX01000020.1 GCA_004195715.1 Methanobacteriota archaeon
ACCCGGTTTGGGGTTTCTAGTGAGCGATATTGACACAGTGACGGCACCATCTCCCGGAACCCCATCCGGCCATGCTGACTGTGACTACTGTGCGGGTTCCCCTGTCCCGATGCTGCAGGTTCATAAGTAGATCGGATAGAATAAGGTAGATCGTGGTTGACAGGGTAGGCGATACCGTGGTCTATTTGAGTAGTGGCAATGGTGCCACCGGAAGGCAGGTACAGAATGACACCGGAACCCGGCACAGTTGTGACGGTTCATATGAACCTAAACAATGTGAAGAGTGGCAAACCCCGATGGTCGATCAAGCACAAGGGCAAGGTTGTCTGTAATGTCGATCATGTGACCTTGCGGGATTGCACCCCACTAGTCGCACCCGGTGGCCATCGTCGGATACTTAGCAAGGGACATCGTGAGGTCTATGCAAGGGTCAAGGGAACCCTTGTTAGCACCGGAAGGCAGGAGACCGGACAGCAGGAGATTCACTTGAATCCGCATCGCTGCCGTGATTTTACGATGGCCGATGGCACGGTCTACACCGGATCACCGATGGCATACTTCAATCAAGATAGTTTTTTCACCGTCTAGCAGGAAGGCAGCGACATGACAATTACATACATCAACAACGGGGAACCCGTCACACTGGAGGATCACCCGCTACAGTGGCACCTGCAGGGACTACAGCAGACTGCTACAGGCTACGGGCAACGGCTCACAACACGGCACAAGGTACGCCACAACGGGAGATTGTACCGTGTGTACGCCACTTGTTTTTCTAATGCGGCATCTCACTGGATCATCGCAGGGGGTGTGAAACTTCACATCGCAGATTACCAGGTTTCATAACAGCCCACCGGGCAGGAAGGCAGCAAGATGTGTGACGCTTACATCGAACCCGAAGGATGCGAATTCTTCTGTGAGGATTGTGCCCCCGAAGGGGCTGAGGGATACCCGGATGGCGGGGGTGAGGCAGATACACCGCAGCACTGCAGCGGATGTCACTGTCCCCTCGACAATCCACTAACTGAGGAAGGAATTGCCTATGTTGTCGAGGCCGTAGAAGAGTCACTGGCGGCGGGTAACTACACGATGATGTGTGGCACCCCTTACAAGGGAACATGGTTCGAGGACTCCCGGCATTGTGAGATTGTCCGGGGTTGGGCCGAACAGGTGCAGAACTACAACCTGAGCGATGCCGATGCGGATACGGTCGAGAAGTTTCTAGAAGTTTCAGAGAAGTAGCCCTAACCAGGGCAGGAAGGCAGCAAGATGGACAAGTGCGTATACACTGGGTGCGACAATTCACGGCGGACCCGTGGATTGTGTCATGGCCACTATCAGGTTCTGAGAACCTATATTCGGCAGGGTAAAACAACCGAAGCAGAGCAGGAGCAGAAGGGTCTGCTGATGTCTAAGGGTACCGGTCAGGGCCGAGTGCCAGCAGGACACGGCGACTTTCTGGATCCCGATGCGACCGGGGATGCGAAGTAAAGTAGATAGTGAAAAAAGCTGGCCCGGAAGGGCAGGAAGGCGACAAGATGAAACAAGTGGAATTGCTGGCTCTATATTTGAGCCTGAAGCACGGCGACAAGGTGGCGATGGATTTTTCGGGGTGCTGGTCTGGCGGCAAGACAACCCTGATTGTGACTAGTGCCCATCGAGTGGTGGGGAAGCGGAAGGTAGGCCGCATCATTTTCAAGCATCCCGACAATCTCAGGGGGTGCAAGTTTGTCTGGTACAACGATGATGGCAGGGTCTCGATGGCTCACGGCGACATGGCGGCGACTCTCAAGTCAGCGGAATTGGTACAAAACTAGCCCGGAAGGGCGGAAGGCGGACAGCATGGTAAATTTACGAGACCCCTACGCAGTGCATATTCTCCCGGCGGCAGTGGAGTACAAGGCGGCACCCTATGGGAAGATTGCCACGATCCCAGCGGGTACGAAGTGCCGACTGGCTACGAATCTCCCGGCAGCGGACGGGCTGAGGTACTGGGCCTTGCCTTGGGAAGGTATGACTGAGAAGGCACGAGGATGGCATCGTGGTTACGGGTTCCTGCTCACAGTGGAGGATGTACGAGGGAGCGATGCATCGCCCCTGTTCGCAACCTTGGAAGGGGGCGAGTGATGAAGGTAGCGATCCAAGAATTACGCTGTGCATTCAGGAGTTTTGACAAGTGGAAAACCTACGGATTCGCACGGGATCTGAAGAAGGCAGGGAAGGTGCGACAACTGGACATTTACGATGCTGCTGCCCTGGTGGGGATTCTCCCAAGCGTTGCGAGGATGCGGCTTGCTGATCTAGAAAAACAGAAAGGGGGCAGTGATGCCTAATCTCGAACTAAATTTCATCATGTCTGTGATATGCCAGAATCTCCCAGCGGTCAGCAATAAGACCCTGCTCTCCATTGCAGACCAGTTGGAACCACTCGATGACAAGACTGCTGAGATGGCTGACGATGAACTACTCGAAGCACTGGAAGGGGGCGAGCGATGAGTGACCCAGCAGCAGAGGCAGCCCGGGATCTGCTGGCCCGTGCGAGGGCAGCAGCAGAGGAGATGACTACTCAAGACGATGTAAGTGAGGAGGACATAGCGGTCGAGGTTTCCGTAGAAATTGAGAACTTAGAGCATGATGCGAGCGGCAATATCAGCAGGGGTATCGACCCTGCAATCGAGTACGCCTTTGTCGAGGCGGTCAAAGGTCACTTGAAAAGTTGGGGCTACTAGCCCCTCAGAAAAGGAAGGCAGACAGATGCTAAATGACAGTGATCCGCAATGGGAAACAATCGGCTGCATCTATGTGGATGCAGGACTCTGCTGGCTTGGCGATCCCTGCTACATCATGGGGGATGAGGCGAGCAGCAGGGTCAAGGACTGGGGCAAATTTGTCGAGGCCCTGCACAAGGGTAGCGGCACCTCTGCTCCTCTAGGTGAGGGGGTAGGGGTTGCGGTGAGTACGGGCTGGGGGGATGGAAAGTACCCGGTGGAGGTGAAGAGGAGAGCGGGTCGAGTGGCAGAAGTTCGCATCGTATTCATAGCAGAGGGGGAGGAGTGACCCGCACCGAAGAGATGCGTCTGTCCTGTCAGCGATTCCATGCTGCTCACCCTGAAGTATGGGAGCTCTTCGTGAAGTTCTCACGGCAGAAGATCCGGGAAGGCTTCGAGCATTACGGAGCGAAGGCCGTGATGGAGCGGGTCAGGTGGGAGACGGAGGCAGGTGGAGGTGAGTACCGCATCAACAATAACCATTGCAGATTCTATGCGGAAAGATTCAACAAGATCTGGAGGGAGGGGTTCTTCCGTTCGAGAAGGGGTCCAGCGTCCACGGAGACGGACGCTGATCCCTCCCCCCTCTCTCCACTATGGGGAAAGGCTGGAGGCGGCAGGGAAGGGCAAGGCTAGGTGGAATAGATCCTATTGACATGGTAGTATGAGTAGGCTAGAACATAGAAACAGAGGAGGGGTTGCCCCCATTGGCGGGCTACTGGCGGGCTTCCCCTCCTCACTACAAGGAAGGCAGTGACATGAGTAGTGACCTGGAAGGCTTGCGAGACCAGCAACAGGGGGAGGTTCATTACCTCTGGCAAGCAATCGAGAAGTTAGAGAAGCGTGTCGAGGTGCTGGAGTTGGAAGGCTCCGACAACCCCGACAACTACCCGAAGCAGAGCGTGGTCTCTCGTCTCCGTTGGAGGTGGGAACAGTTCAAAGGAAAAAGGAAGGCGGTGCGGCGTGGGTGATAAAGTTTTCAAGTTCATCTTTCTGTTGATGGACATCGACACTGACCCCTCAGAGGAGGGGATCAACAAGCCGGATGAGTTGGAGGAGTTCTGGAAGAGGTATCAGGATGACTTCGATCTGTGGCTAGAAGGCAAGGGCAGGTCACGCTTCGATTGGGAAGGGATCACCGTCATCCCGATTGAACACTACGACTTCGACAGTGCTGCCATATATGGGAGGTCGGAAGCCTTCCACCTGGGCTTGTCGAACCTCAACACCATCAGCGTGATTCTCTCCGACGAGGCGGAAGGGGTCTATGTCCCTCGCCACCCCCTCGCAAGGGTGAGGAGGGAGGAGTAATGGTAATGGAATCATGGCAACAAGACCTCTACGCAAGAGAGGCAGCAGAGGATGCAGCGGAGAAGGCCAGTGACGCTGCCTTTGCAGGGATCAGGGAGGAACTCCCGGCCTTGAGGAAGGCCATTGAGGTGTTCCCTGAGACATCATGCACTCAGGCTCAGTTCGACGAAGTAATGAATCAGTTTGACGCCATCTGGAGATCTCAAGACTTGGAAGATCCAGGGCTTGAGGAAGAAGTGAACGCTCTCCTCCTCGCCTTCGAGAAGAAGGTAGGAGAGGGGGAGAAATGATCCGCTTCATACTCATGCTGCTGCACCCAGGTTTCTGGCTGGACCTGTGGAATCTCCGCAAGGAGGACGACAGCCTCGACCTCACCGATACACCTGAATCTGCTGCGTATGCTGCAGCACAGGCAGAAGAATACAAGGCGTGGGCGACACGCCAAAGAAAGAAAGGAAGGGTATGAAACTACCGACAAAGCGGAAGGACATCCCACCCCCATCAATCGACGGGGATATGTTTTTGGTGATCGGTGAGCCGAAGTCAGGCAAGTCCACCTTCGTCAATCAGATCCCCAACTGTCTCGTGATCGACACGCAGCGGGGTCATGCCAAACTGGGTGGCATGGTCCTCGATCTGAGGGAGGCAGGTGCCGACCCCCTTGCCACCTTCGGAGAGGTGCTGGCAACGCTGCAGAAGGACTGCCCCTATGATGTGGTGGCAATCGACACCCTCGACGATCTCTCTGTCATGGCTGAAGAGTTAGCCACCCAGAGATGTAATGTAAAACTGAACATGAAAGAGACAGGGATTGCCAACTTCCCTCATGGTACAGGGTGGCTCCAACATAGGGAGATCATGATGAAGATGGTGACACAGATCAGGGCACTCCCATGTACCACCATCCTGGTGGCTCACAACAAACGCATGATCGACGAGGAGACCAGCGAGGTGAGCAAGGTGCTGGATCTCCCCGGCAAGTTGGCCCATCACATACCCGGCGAGGTAGATCACATCGCCATCGCCTCTCGCTCGAAGAAGGGGTACACGCTTTCCTTCGAGGGCTACGAGCATGAGAGGTCAGGCAAAAAGACTGTCATGCAAGCGGGGTCGAGGCTCAAGTGTCTCAACGGCAAGGTGATCGAGACCTCTTGGGCATCTCTCCAGAAGTCAGTGAAGGGGGGCAGCGATGGCTCTGCCTGATAACTTTATACCCGACGAGAAGTTCCGGGCGTTGAAGGAGGATCTTTTGCCCCTCGACCAAGCGAGGGCGATGGCGAGTGATATATTGGTGAGCCACTCCTTGATCATCCAAGAGAATGATTTGCCCAAGGAGTGGTGGAGGATTGCGTTGTCGAGGAAGGTCATCAAGAAGGGAGAAGATGGGGAGGATGTGACGCTAGGTGCGTACTTCATGATCTCACCGATCAACGCTGGCCGTCACGGCATGGGCTACATGATCGTGAAAACCGCCGACTTCGAGAGGAGGGTGCTGATAATGTGGGAGGCAGAGAAGGGCAACCTGCCAGCCATGTTCCATTGGAAGGGTAGCGTGATTGGCTCTGCTATCGACGAGGAGTTAAGAGAGGGTGATCCAGGTGGGTCATTCGACGGGTTCGGAGGGTTCGATGAGTAAGGAAGGCAAGCGATGACAACCCCAGCAGACCAGATCGACAGCGACTCGATCAAGGAGTTGCTGTACACAGTGCTTAACAATGTCAACGAGAACCATAGAGACTTGCAACGCCGCATAGCGGACTTGGAGTTTCAACTAGGAAGGAAGGCAAACAATGCCAGCATGGAACGGTAAACCACCAGCGGATACCAAGGGGGGGGGAGGCAGTATGCTCCGACCCGGCACCTATGAAGCGACGATCTCTTCCATCGAGGAAACCACCGGGTTCGACGACAAGACGCAAGTCTGCGTCACCTACGGGGCAGGGGGGCAGTCGATCAGGCAGTGGGTCACCGCTGAACTTGGCGATCCCGACAACAAGGGAGTGTGGATCTTCTGGAAACTGGTGGGGGCACTCGACTACCCCACTCAGGAATACTGGGAGACTCCCGCAGGGGAGCGAGAGGCAAGGGAGTGGAATCCCCTTGAAGACTTGAGGCAGTGCATGGAAATAGGTCGCACCGTATTGTTAACGGTGGAGTCATACTCCAAGAAGTCTGGAGGCATGGCGACGAGGGTATCCTCCAGCAAACTGGCATCCCCTCGCCGGAACCCCGGTGCAGCGACACACACAGGCCCAGCAGAGGCGGCAGTGGAACCTAAAGGTTTCATCGCCAACGACGATGTGCCATTCTAAGTAACACCTCCTCGGGGTGGGGGAGAAGGAAATCGCTCCCTCCCTCACCCCCTTCTTGGAGTGCTATGACTTCCGAACTTTTTCTAAGTTATGACCCTGAGTGGGGCTGCTTCTCCAGCAGTGAGATCTTCAATGAACTATGCAAGGAGCATCTTCCTCTTAACTTAGAGGACTTGGATATCTGCGAGCAGATCAACCACCTACTCGACCGTTCGTTTGAGTTAGAACTCTCAGCAGATCCAGAGATCCGTCAGTCTGGTCGTCGCCTACGCACTGCCGCCCGTCATGCGTGGCGTAAGGCACTCAAGATAGAAGCTGCTGAGTTAGGTTGCAGTGGTCGCTACCCTGTGCGTTGGCGAGACCTGCGGGTGGACACTGGCCCTGGTGGCTATGCTATCAAGTCTTCAATACAAGACATTCAGAATCATGTTATGCTCCGCTACGACATAGCGGGGCCGAGGAGGATTACAGGCAATTGGTAAGGGGGGCACTGTGAAGATAGGGATCTGGTACGAGTTCACGAAGGAAGAGAAGAAGGTGGTGAGGAAGGAACTGCGAGGGCTGAAGGCCAACACAGGTCAGGCAACCCCTGAAGAACTCATGGAGTGGGCGAAGAAGGTGATTCGAGAAGCCCTCGACACTGCTGCTGAGTATCAAAAGGAATACATACGGTGAGCGACTACGACTACACCTACTTGAGTTACGGTTGCGGTGTGCAGTCCACCGCTCTGCTGGTTCTCTCTGCCCTTGAGCAGCGAGGTGTGCCGAAGGTGGACGCAGCGATCTTCGCTGACACTGGCGACGAGCCACAATACATCTATGACTACCTGGAGATCGTGAAGCCTTGGGCAGAGGACCACGGGATCCCTCTGCATATCTGCTCTGCTGGCAAACTAAGTGCCGACTTGCTTGAGACTGACCGGACCTTTGTAGCAATCCCGGCCTGGAGACCAATGGATGATGGCCGTGAGATGCCCATGCGTAGGCAATGTACGAGGGAGTACAAGGTCACGCCAATCGAGAAGAAGGTGCGGGAACTTTTAGGCTACCAACCTCGCCAGCGAATCAAGGAGAAGGTTCGGTGCTTCTTAGGCATTAGCATGGACGAAGTTACCAGGGTCAAACCTTCACGCACTTCATGGGTGACAAACGAGTGGCCTCTCATTGACGCAAGGTTGAGAAGGCCGCAATGCGTAGACATTGTGGAAGAAGCAGGGCTACCAAAACCATCCAAAAGCAGTTGCCACTATTGCCCTTATCATTCAAATAAATACTGGGAGTGGCTAAAGAAAAATCATACTGCCGATTTCCAAAAGGCAGTGGACTTCGACATAGCAATCAGGGAGTTGCATAAGGACGACCCGATGTATGTTCACCGATCTCTAAAGCCTCTTGGTGAGGTTGACCTCACCGACTACCAACTCTCTCTTTGGGATGAGGAATGCGAGGGCTACTGTGGGATCTAGGGGGGGAAGTGAATGAGCTGGCACTATTCTCAGGCACTGGTGGATGCATTCTCGGAGCGAGGCTTGCTGGTCACAAGGTCATCGCAGCGGTTGAAAACGAACCGTACTGCATCGAGGTCTTGCTTCGGAGGCAAGAGGATGGGTCGCTCGACCCCTTCCCAGTCTGGGATGACATACGATCATTTAACGGTAAACCTTGGAATGGCATCGTCGATGTTGTGTCTGCTGGATTCCCCTGCCAACCCTATGCCCAGTGCGGCCATCAAGGAGGGGTCGAAGATGAACGGAACCTCTGGCCCGATACCTGTCGAGTCATTGGCGAAGTACGACCACGATACATCCTCTTGGAGAATGTCCCTCCCGTTGTTCAACACCTGGGAGGAGTATTGTCCGGAGACTTGGCCCGTCTCGGCTATGACTGTCGGTGGACAACTATATCCGCTCGTTCCGCAGGTGCCCCACACCTTCGGAAGCGATGGTGGTGCGTGGCCTACTCCAACAGCCAACACGAGACCGAACGAGGGGAATGTAAGATTGCTGCGAAAGCAAGTTCTCGAAGGTGATCTGACTGAAGCAGAAGCCACAAGTATGCTCAACGGTAAGTCTCCCTTCTCTGCTCAGGGTGTGATCCCCGCCATGCCAACACAAAACGATTTGAATGATGCCGTAGATCTCAAGGAGGGGCCAGACAATGGTGGTCGATTGAACCCCGATTGGGTGGAATGGCTCATGGGCTGGCCTGTGGGCTGGACCTCCCTCGACCCCCTCCCTGAAGGAACGATGGAAGCGTGGGAGACAAGCGTAAAGGCTGGCACTTACTGGGACACTGATCCAGCGGACACAGGGGATGTCCCCCGGCTAACAGAGAAGAAAGAGAATCGAGCTTCACGCTTGAAGGCAATCGGCAACGGGCAAGTCCCTGCTCAAATCCTCTTGGCTTGGGAAGTGCTGGGATGAACAGAATACTGTGCTTGGATCTCGGCACCACTACCGGGTTCGCCTTCCACAGTGAAGGAGATGTAAGCCACGGGATAAAGAAGTTCCCCAAAGACCTGGGCGAAAGGCTCCATGAGTTCTATGACTGGCTGCACACCCTCAGACCTGACCAAGTGATCTATGAAAAACTGTTCAATGCACCGGGCAGGTCGGCCCTTACCCTCAATGCCATGACCGGGGTGGTGATCCTTGTAGCCACGCAACGGGGCTGGGAGATCTCCAGTGTCTCACCCATGACCATCAAGAAGGCAGTCACAGGGACAGGCAGGGCCAGCAAGAAGGACATGGTGGAGTACATCCAGAAGAGATACCCAGAGGTCACAGACCACAATGAGGCAGACGCACTAGGTATATGGCTATGGTGTTCGGAAGCCGAATGACTCTCAGGAAAGTAACAGGGTTCCCTGACTACAAGTACGACGACAAATGGATGGACGAAGAGGAAGCCCTGTACCTTATCAAGCACATACTGAAGAGTCAGAACCAAGCGGCCAGACCCTACGACCCGAACATGATTCACCATGTTTTGTTAAAGACAGCGGAGATCAGGGAGGGGATGCTAGAAAATGGGAGGCCAGGGGAAACACTATCCTCTGACCCCCATTACGGAAGAAGTATCGACTAGGACTTGCTCAAGCCATTGTCGTGGATTGCTCTGCCAAGGATGTAAGCCATCAAACCTTCAGCAGTCAGCGTGACCTGATCGGAGTCAAGGCCCACTTGCCCACCGAGCAGTACAACCAACACGAGTAGCAACAAACCCTGAGCTTTGCGTGATACCAGAATGTCTTGAATCAACTTCATTGTGTTTCCTCAACTTTCTTAGTGGCGACTGACCAACCAGTGGCCGCAGAAATGATAACGATCAATAACTCTTTCCAAGGTGACGGGAAGAATGGGACAGAATCCACTACAGCCTCACCAGCGGCTTGACCAGCAGCCTCAATGGCAGTGCCCGTACCGACTGGCCCTTGTCCAGACAGCCCCCTCGTAAGCCCATCCCAGAAGGCACAGCCTGAGACAGTTACAAGCAGGAACAGAATTAGAACCAACAGATTCCACTTCATCGTCGAGTCTCCTCTCTTAGTTTGCGAACCTCTACCAAAGTCTCACGATTTTCAGCCCGTGACTCCTTCAGCAAGTGTGTCTGCATGGTCAACAACTGATTCAGGTTGTTGATAGCATGGGACATCTTGCGGATCTCAGTCTCTAACATACCGATAGTTTTGCTTGTCTCGTAGGTGGTGCTAGTGCCATTCAATTTCTGTGACTTGAGAAACGAAAAGGTTTCCCTCAAGAGTAAGAGGGCTACCACTGCAGCAAGACCAATCTGGGATGCGTCTTCAAAGGGCATGGACTAATCCTGCTCCACTTCGACAGTGCTGCCGGGTACAGGCTTGACGAATCCTCGTTCTTTAGCCCACTCCAGAAGGTACATGATCGGGCCAGTGGTTGCGGCACCGGGCCTGAGTGGAATGGGGAAGGGTGCCCCGTAGTCTTTCAGGTATCTTCGCCATTCTCTTTCGTTTTTTGGCGTGTCAAAGAGCAATGTCCCCAACCCAACAATTGAGTTAAGTGCCCCTGCTGCACCGGGAGCGACTTGACGACCAACTTCCCATGCCCAATCTGCGGTCTTCATAGGTCTGCCTCCAGTAGACCTGCGGTATGTCCACCAGAAACTTTCGGCCCTTCCACCCCACTTACCACCAATGCCAGTGCCCATGAGTGTGTCAAGGAAGCGGTCGCCAACAGTACGCTTTGGTCTCCGCTCCAGATCGGGGATACCTGCTTCTCTTCCCCACTCCTTGATTGAATCAAGCGCCCACCACACCAAGAAGGCTTGACCACCTCTTTTGGCAACCATAGCAGCATTGGCGATGCCACCAGCATTGACCAAAGATTGCACTGCTCGATCCCCGTACAACTTGCTAACTGTTGATGGGAATCCCTGAAGGGTGTTCGTTACCATTTCAATAGCACGATCAATATCGGTTCTTACAGCCCCTTCATTGCCGGGAGTCCTACTCTGTTGTGCCAAGTCTTCTTTCCTTGGTCGCACAGAAGTTTCTTCAACATGAACAATGACACCATTCTCGAACTTTTCACCGAGTGTTTGGTTCCTCCACATACCAGGAGAGGCTTCCCTCAATCCTGTAGCAGAGGTTTTGTTGTGATCGAAATGGCTCCACTGCAGATAGGACGAACCTAGTTCCTGTTCTGTCATGCCCATTCTCAAAACATAATGGGATTCGTTGGGGGTAAGGACTTCACCAAGAGCAATCTTCTCACCAATATCGAGTGCCCTAGTCGTGTGAAGTCTTGCGGCAGTACCCCTTACCACTGGTTGAGCAAAGGCAAAGAGACTTCCGTATTTCCAAACTTCTCCAGACACACCCTCAAACTTACCCAAAGCTCCTTGCCCCTTGTGGGTCTCGGGTACAGCAATGGTCCCTTCAAGAGATGCACCGCCGGGATCTCTGGTAAACTGTGCTGCGTTACTCATTATCTCTTTTTCTGCAGCCTCAACCATCTGAGTTATAGTTCTCATCTCGTCAGGGGTAGGAGCGTCACCCCATGTCCTCTTTGCTCTGGCAATGATTGCCCTAGTAGTTGCGTCTAGTCCACGGATCAAACCTGAATCACTGTTCGCTATGGCAACAGCAATATCCATTGACGAGTTTATTGCAATGTTGGGTGCGGTCATAACACCCGAACCAAATCGGTTCATTGCCCTCAACATTGCTATTGTAGTGCTGGTTGAACTGAACTCCTGACCTATCAGGGAATCCCTGAGTGCTGCCATTCTTGAAGCAGTCAGGTTCATTTCCCTTGTGAGGTCGTCCTTACTCTTGACCCCCCTCATGCGGTCCTTGACGCTAACCTTTTCGGGTGCCTCTTCTATCCTCTTCTCAAATGATCTTTTGATCTTCCCACCAAAGCCGACATCCAAGAAAACATACTGACCATTCCGCTCTGCTACACCAAGGGACATGGCACCAATAGCACTGTCATGTCTGACGGTAGATATTTCCGTGTTGAGTTGACTTCGGGTGACTTCTTTGCCGGGTCTTCGACCAAAGGTTTCTCGATAATCCCCGTCAGCCTTACGCTTGTCTGCTCTGGCATCTCTTCTGGCGATCCCTGCCTCTTGTATCTCCACCCTGGTTGCAGCGATCTCATCTGTAAGACTCTTCACCCTTGGGTCAATAGTGTTCGCCTCTCGACGCAAGTAGCGTTGAAGTCTCTGGCCGTCTGTGTCTCTATCAAGTTTGCTTGTGAGTCTTTCGATGCGAGATTCTAGTTCAACAATCTCATTGTGGTTGGCACTGTTCTCAGACAGCAGATCCTCTCTCTTCTTGACAGCCCCGTCAAAGTCCAGAGCGTTCTTGCCCCTGCCTAACTTGTAGCCACCCCTTCTCCCTCCAATGTGTGCTAGTGCTTCGGGTGAAGGACTGAGCGGATCTCCCCATCCATCTATCAGTTTCCGTAATGCTTTGATTTGTCTGGATGTTTCAAGGTGTACCTTGTTACTCCACTGAGCAGGTGGTCTGCCTTGATATTCAATGTCAAGTTCTCTGAGGAAGTCCAATTCTCCGGTGAGTTCTTCAAGTTTCTTCAGGTCGGAAGGGCTGAGATCAGGTGCCTTGAAATCCTCCAAGTCCTTCTGGACCTTTTCAAGTTGTTCAGCAGCACGAGTAGCAGCCTTCTCCTCAGAGGGGAGCATCTTCTCATGGTCACGAGAGGCGAACTTGCGAAGAGATTTCTCCGGCAGGTTTTCTTCTAGGTACTTAATGTCCTTGTTCGCATCTGCCCTCTTGTAGTCAGGTGTATCCTTCCGACCACCAACTCGCCAGCGGAGAACCCTAACCCTTGCCTCTGAAACATTGACGCTTCTTTCGGAGTATAGAATTCTCCCTTCAGCCTTGTTCTTTGCAGACTCAATCCTCTTGAGTTTCCTGTTCATTAGAGTTTCGATCTTCTTCCCGACCTTCTCGATTTCAACTCGCAGTTCTACTTCAGGTACTTGCACACCCTCGTCTATCCTGGCGGCTTGCAAGTCAAGTTTGTTTACCAGTTCAACCTGTGCGTCTTCCTTGAGACCCTTAGCCCACACTTCAATGTCTGCTATTTGCCCAGCGTTTTCGTCATAGGCATCTTCGAGATCAATGAGTCTGTTCTCTTCACCAACAACGGTGTTGTAAGAGTCAAGGATTTCCTGATCTCTTGTGTCGAACTGATTGCGAACTTCCTCGGTAAGTTCCTGCCTGACAGTCATTCTCTCTTGGACAAGTTCCTGCCTTCTCTCTCGTAGACGCTGATGGATTGATCCTGCATCTTTTGCTGTTTGAGTGGCAGCTTTATGGGCATCAATGTTTTCATTGAAGTCAGCAAGGTGATCCTGTGGGTTGCCACCCTCCATCCTACTCTTCCTGAGTGCGGCAGATTGGGGTATGACTTCGTAGTTGAGATCGTCGGTGTGGGTGGGGGTGCGGGGGGTGGGTGGATCTGTTCTGTTATATCCAATGAGTTTTTCAAACGACATCGGGCCGGGTTGGCTTTCTCCACCAGCGTAGTATTTTATATTCACTGGGATATGAGTAAGCCCTGCTTCCTTTGCCGCTCTGACACGGTGGTTGCCTTCATTTATTCTTACGGAACCATCGAATTCAACATTGAGAAACACTGGTCTTTCGGGGTCAAAACCACTTTCCTCTATGCTCTTGGTTAGTTTCTGTATATTCGCTTGGCTCCTAGAACCTCCCATTCGAAGATGCTCACCAGTCATACCCTCCAGTTTCAGTAAATCTTCTACCGGAACTAAAACCTCATCTACCCACGCCGTAGTAGACCCACCTCTTTTATACGGTGTTACTCCTCCACCCGTGACTAATGGGCTTCGCTCGACCCCTTGTATATCCCCTGCCAACCACTCACCACCGGGGTTGTCTACCCGAACACTTCTTGCCCCGGTTGCTGCGGTTAGTTGTTCTCCTGACATCTCCAACGGGTCAACATTCACCTCAGGCACCACGCCCGGAGCCTCGCCCTCCACTGGAGCAGGGCGCAGTTTCGGTAGGGTGACTGCCGTACCCTCTTCGCTAAGGGCTGCCAGTATTACTGCATTGGTGTCGGCGTTACTTCGACGAAGATTGCCACGGAAGAGGGCACTTGGATCGTCATAGAACATATCCATGACCCTGTAAGGTAAGTCTATTGTCCGTTCCTTCGCAGTGCCCGGTTCCTCGATACCCCTGTTGCTAATCTCTGCCGTGACATGACCGTCTTCGCCAAGATGGAAACCCAACTTTGCCGCTGGTGGTTCCGCACCACGAATGATAGCACTCAGCGATTTGAATGCGGCTTCATCCGCTTTCTCTGGGCTAAAACCATTCTCTTCGTAATACTTCTTTGCTTTCTCAAGGAACGCATCTTGTCGGTCTGGCATATCAATCAGTTCTTTGCGACGACCAACATGGGGGAAATAGTTTTCTTTGGGAGCGGCAAGACCTACTGCTTCACCCAACTCTCTATATTCACCAAAGACCTTTCGATCTATTCGGGCAGCAAATTCTCTGAGTTGCTTTTTAACATCGTCTGGAATATGACTGAACTCGTCTGCATCAAGACGAGATGCCCCCTCGTCAAGAACCTGGATCAATGCTGAGTAGTATTGCTTCGAATGAAGAGGACTGTTCTTGGCAAGGATACTTGCCTCGTCAAACAGGCTGTTGATCCGCAGTAACCTTGCGGCAGAAAGTTCAGAAACATTCTGAACAACCGCTGGGTTCTCTGCTGCACGGAAAACATACTGTGATTCGTTGGGGATACGGATTTCTTCCGTAATATCCTCTAGCCGGGGGACTTCATCGGCCCAATCGTATCGCCTCCCCGTTGGGGGAGTATCCCTTACCTCCGTCCATATGTCCACCATGTCGGCATGACGACCAAGTTGGAAGTATGTCGCACGGACCACTGGGTCGGTGGAGTGCTGCATATCTGAAATGGGTCCACGCAACCAGTAAGTGGAAGCGTTATCTAATGCTCGTATTTTCCTTATGAGACCACCAGCAATGACACTGTAATCCTCACCATTGTCTAGTCTTCTCTGCATTTCAGTAACTGTTTTTTGAACATTCTCTATTGACCTGGCCCTTGATATTTCTTGAGGAACTTCAGGGGAAATACTGGGGTGGTGGAGAATGTCACGCCAATATCTATCACCAAGTTTTAGAACTTCATTCGTACTATATTTAGCAAGGGCACCACCACCTACCATTAACCCGACAAGGGCAGCAGAAGTTGCACCAGCAAAGATAATGTCATTCCGTGTCACCTTGTCGTCAAAGTAGGACTCGAACCCCATACTTGCAACGCCAGCCAAAGCACCCTGAGCCAGTATCCCAGAAACAGGTGGCACACCATTGAGGCTTTTCCTGAAGGCAACCGCTTCTTCTGCAGTGAGAGTCCCACCTCTACTCTTGAGTACCTTCTTCACTCTCCTCGCTTGTTTGAACGCTGCCGATAACTGCAAAAGTTTAGGGCCAATGAGTATGTTTGTTGGATCGGCAAGCATATTGGCAAGAAACCAACCACTCCAACCAGCGGCCCCTTGCTCACTGATGTTTTCAAAGTCTTCCATTTCTCCGAGAACAGAACTTATTCGTCTGTTCAGATCGACCGGACCCGTGGACTCCATGATGTAGTTTCTGTTGTCTGAATTTGCTTCAAAGATCTGAACCATAGACTCCGGTGAAATAACTCCGTCACCGAACCTAGTCCCCCCGGTCCTCTTTTTTAGTTGCTCTATTGGGTTCCAGTCTTTACCTGTGTCCTGTCGGTATTGTTTAGACCAGTCCCCGCTCCACTCGTCGTAAGGAATACCCTCGTCGTTCCACCAATCCACTACTTTCCCTATGGGACTCTGACGGAAGATTGCACCAATGTTGGAACCAAACTCTTCCCAAGCAGTGCCAATAACGCTGAAATCTTCTTGTGGAATAAGAGGGGGAGCTTCGCTATTGTCAATATCTGGAATGCTATCGTTTTGATCATCCAGCATTACTGCCCACCAGTGCTAAAGGGATCGAAGAGTCCATCTATTTGTTCGCCCATAGCGTCTGGGAAGTGTTCAACCCAAAACTTGTTCCTGCCGGGGACTGGATGGAAGTTCATTTTGTCGTATTCCAGGCCAAGCACGGATCGGTTTCCATCCAGTGCCCACTGCTGGAAGTTGCTACGAACTCTTGAACTTGCTGTATCAATCCTTTCTGCAGTGGTGCCCGATAAAGTAGTAGCCAGCATGAGCATTGGGGATTTTTCTTTTGGGATAAGAGTTTCGCTACCGGGCCTCTTCTCAAATGCTAATGCCATCTGGTGGGCGAAGATTTCTGCTTGGTTTGAGATGTTTCTAAGTCCATACCACAACTCTGCTGCTTTTTCTTGGACATCCTCATCGTCAAAGACAGACAGGTTTTTAGAAATCAGAACATCGTCTTCAGTTATGGTTTGCGAGGGAATTACTTTCCACCCATAATGCTCTGCCATTGCACTGTTCCAGTGGTTCCGAATATCCACAGTTGTGTATCGCCTTATTTGAGCAGCGGTCATTGCTTCACCAGGATTCTCGTCAAGATAAGCATCTTGGAATAAGGTGTCTCCAAGCAAAAGAGACAGAGCAACGGGGTTATCCATCACTGAGTCCTTTATATCTTTCGGTGATATAACTCGATTGCCTTTGTCATCTCTATGGTCGAGCAAGATGTCCAAGCGGCTCTCGATCTCCGTCTTGTTGTCGTAACCCATCTCGCCAATCACACCTCTCCATGCCGCCAGTTCCTCCTCTGGTGTCTTGGCTAGATTCAACAGAGACTTAGCAACTTGCTCCATCTCAGAAGTTTTTTCATACGCACCTTCGTCACCACCCAAGTTCCCCTCTGCCAAAGCAAGGCTTTCACCTTGCCCACTGATCGATGAAGAAAGATTGGTTGCCTCATCGCTAATAGCCGAAACAGCCAAACCAGTAGCATTGGCCCCTGCTTCTGTTCTGGCTGGGAGAGGTGCCACTTCAGGCCAATGAAGTCCAGGTTGCTTGATAAAACTTGAAACCTCTTGGACTGATTGGCCCAACTCTCCATAAAGCGTCTGAAAGAATACGCCAACCCTCTCACTCCAAGATGTAGGTCTTGTACCACCTTTACCGTCATCGACTTCTGGGATATTGGAAGTTGCTTTGTTGGCTCGCCGTATAGCAGATCCCCAAGTCTCCTTGAATTGCGGGAGATCTGTCTTTTCATATTCCTTTGCTTCATCTACTTCAAACTTCTGCAAATGTGTTTCAACCAATGCACGAACCTGTGGGCTAAGTTCTTTTCTGTTGTCGTAAAGGTAGTTGATAGCATCTCTGGGGATAGACGGTAAAACAGTATCCCTGATATTGGTCACATGGTCTCTTGCATCTCCATACTTCTTGAATGAGTCAAGATAGAGCGGATGGGATTCTTCAAGTTTCTCCTTTGTCGGAGCTGAACCGTCCGGGTTTGTACGGACTGACTCTGCAGCGTCCCGTAGGTCTAGAACTTCTTGGAGTCGTACCCTCCCCCTGCCAGTTTTACCATTAAAAGCAATCCGTTCCCTACTCTTTTGCATTTCCCAGTCGTTGTCGGCTCGATAGTAATCTCGGTCTATCTCATCCAGTGCCCTGTTGTGCCTTCGCTCGCCTTCTATTTTATCTTCTTCGAGACTTTCGATCTCGTGATCCAACTCGCCTTGACGAACTTCGATTGCCATCACTTCTACCTGGAGTTTGTTTACCTCATGTTCTAGTTGCTCTGCTTTTAGTTTGTTTCCTTCTTCTCTTGCAGTTTTAGCCTCTGCTTGTTTCTCTTGTATAAGTCTGTTTGTCTCATTCCGGGTCTTGCTAGTTTCAGTTAGTTTCTGTTTCTTGTACTCTAAGTCTTTATCGAACTGCTCGTCCTGTTGTCCCCATCGTGTTACTTGAGCAGTTAATCTGTTTTGTCTGTCCTTAGATGCTATTCCTGCTCGCTTGGTACGCTCTTCTTCCTGATGTTCATTGAGAGAGATCTTGGCATACCCAAGTTGTCTCTCGGCTACTGCATTGGTGATTCTTCCCTCTTCGTGAGCCGTAGTAATTCTCAGTTTCTCTTCATCAAATGCCCTTCGGAGCCTTGTTTCTTCCCTGTCTAGTTCATTATCAGCGAATTGCTTCCCTCGCATTTTCTCATCGTGTGCCCGACGAACTGCTAGATCATTAAATTCTAATCTGCGAATAGCATTGGTGTCCTGATCCACAGTAATCTGGGCCATTTTGCCTTGGTGAGAGAGAAGGGCACGGGACTGCTGAAGGGCTAAGGCTTGCTGGTCTTGCAGGTACTTGAACCCTGCAGAGAAGTCTATGACCGGAAGAGGCTCTGCCCCAATCCCACCACGAGTAAAATCAAAACCTGGATCTGGCATCAGTATTGCCCCTCCCAAGGTGTGTTAGACGCAACTCCGGGCAGCGGTCCCCAGCCTTGGTGTCCACCTCCACCGCCCCAACCGCCACCACCACTGGGGCTACCGGATGCAGCCGCTTGCTGCTGTCCCATCCCGCTCAGTATATCCAAGTACCGATTCCCCTGTGCCAACCCTTGACCCTGCATATAGGTGTTACCCATGCCAGAGATAGCGTTCATCATGTTGGCACGGTTGGATTGTGAAACCTGACGACGAGCAGCCATCTCTTGGAAGCCCAGATCCCCACGGATATTGCCCGTCATCATGGCGAAGATGTTACGAGCGGGTGACGCTTGCTCAACTGCCATGAGGTTGCCGAAGTCTTGCTGTCTCATCTGCTCTTGGAACTGCAAGCCAGCGAAGGACTCCTTCAAGGCTGCAGCAGGTGATCGAATGGTTCCCCTCTGAGCTTGATTCCCTCTGGTGAACTTAGCCATGTCCTGAGCCAACTGGAACCTTCGGTTGTCGTCTCCGAACATCTGGCTTGCACTCTGAGCCAGTTGACCAAACATGGGAGACATCTGTGAGTAGGCATCCATGTACTGCCCACCATACTGGTTGAGGTTCTGCACCCCATACCCCAGTTGTTGCTGGAACAGCCCTTGGTTTCTTCTGAGGATGTTGGCAAAGTTTGGCTTCTTCTGTCTGCCAAACAGGCCACCAAGAAGTTGTGCCCCCATCATTACCATTTGTGGAGTGATTGGCATTGTGTCTCCCTATCTCGTCACTATTTTGAAAGTAGGCTTTTGCATACCGAGGCTTGCGAAGGTCGTGGTCCCTGTTCGGTAATCTGACGGGGCTAGTATTCGGAAGTTGCCAGCGGCGTGTGTGCCATGCCACCAAGCACGAACTTTGTAGGTTCCTGCAAATATCGGAGCGCAAGTATGTTCCAAATGCCTAAACCAAACTCCGTTGTTCCCCGAGCCAGTTGTCAAGTAGTTTGTTTGACCAAACCTTGTACTACCATTTGGATCTACATACTCACTCAGGCCAGACCACGACCCTTCCGAAACCACGAAATCAGCAGATAGCCCAACAACAGACGATGCCTCAATGGTTACACGCAAACCAATGCCACGATCCGCAGTGCTGGAATGACTGGAGACACACTTGATCGCTATATCGCTCAAGAAAACATGAACCATTTGATTCGCTTGAAGAACAAACTCCCCTGACTCAACAACAACATCCTCAGACCCAGCATCGAGTGTCTCGTCCCACCATGTCAGTGGAAGCCAAGCGGATGTTGAAGGACTAGCCCCATCGTTACTTGTAGATGAGCCACCTGCCCCGTCCGTTCCTGGTATGCCATTAGGCGTTGTCATTGTTGGACTGTTAGATCCAAGATGGGCATTACCCACTCGATGGTTCTGCACCAATGCTACGGTCGTGGTCTTCTGAACATAGTCAACCGTGTGACCTGACAGAGCGACAAGCCACTGGTCTGTGGTCCCCGTGTCCTTGACTGCTATTCCAAAGGCTCCCGCCACTTGACTGGAGCCAAGACTCTTCGCCAACTTCACGGTATCTGAAGTGCCCAGGTAGTCCCCAAGAGTCACCGTGCCCGTAGTCTTCACCATTACCAAACCTGAACGAACCACTCGACCTTCATTACCGTTACCCACCACAGCAAGGCCGTCTGCAGCACTGGCAATCACACCAGCAACCTTGGTACTACCAGCCGAAGTCGTTGTTGTCACAGAGCGAGCCGCACTTGTGTCGAAGATAACCAGATCCCCGTAAGTCAAGTCACCACCACTACTATTCAAGTAGTATTGCTCAACATTCTTGGCGACCGACTGCCAACGGGTGCCGTCATGGATCTTCAAGATGCCGTAACCATCTGCCTCTGGACCTGAAGTGTCCCACCAAGCATGACCAGCAGTAGCAGCAGCCGGAGCTGTTGTACCACTCGTTATGATATGAGAACCGTCAGCAAGTGCAGCCTCGGCAATGTTAGCAATAGAAGCAGAGTCTACCAAGTTGTGCAACTTGTCGGCTGTAACCAAATCCCCGCTACTGAATGTGTGACCTCTAGTTATATTAGCCATTAGTCAAAGTTCTCCATTTCAGGCAATGCAGAGACAGAGAAGTACAGAATCTTTACCTTATTCTGCCCACTACTCCTGAACTTGAACTGCATCTCTCGACAAGCCTCAAACCTGTCGAGGTAAAATCTTTTCCTAAACAACCCGCCGTCCGACAGGATTGCCGTATCGTCCAGAACAAAACCACTGTTAGCATCACCAGTTACTCCAAGTGCTAATCCACCGGAAGTGATCGTATAGGTATCAACAAGACTGAACGCTGCTTCATCCTTGCCCACATACAACTCGACAGCCCCGCCAGTGCCACCATAGACATAGAGGTCCAGGTATTGGAAATGCTTACGGAAGGTTGTCCCACCGAAACTGAACCGGGCAGTCTCTATGATGGACTCAATGTTGGTTCCTGAATCAGTATCGGCACTGGACTCTAAAGCCTCATACAACTTACCAGTTGAGAGATCCCCGTAGTACAGTGCGTCCTCTTCCGTGAACCTAACAGGAAGGAAGGCAGATGGAGTCCAACCGTCAAAGATACTCCAAGCATCTTCAACCATATCGTAAACCAGGATATGAGAGTTGGTTGTAGCACTGTCCAGAGGAACAGCCAGCATATACAGATTGTCCCAGACCATGCCCACGCAATCATAGGCATAGGTCCAGTTGACCCGATCCATCGTTCCCTTGATCTTATCTGAGATCGGGATCGTCACTCCAAGAGGACGGTCCCTTTCCGTCTTCGCCAACCTGTGGACTCCATGTCGGCTAAGAAAGAAGAAGTCATGCCCTGCTTGCACCACGGAGTCAGGGGCAACGGTGCCGATGTCTGTGTTGATAGGCATGATGCTAGTAGCGTCAAAGGTCAGGTCTCCGAAGTTGGCCTGATCTATGTCCAGAATCCAGATTGAATCCCTTTGGAAAACCAAGAGACCATTCTGCATGAATGGGACAATACGCATGGTCTCGTCAGACGGGTTGATTAAGTAACCAGCGGATTTGTTGATACGATTAGGCTCACCTATTTGAGAGAAATAGATGTAACCGTTCTCTTCTTCTCCTCCACCTGCTATCCACAGACGAGATAGCCAGAACAAAGCGTCCCTGCCAGCAGCAGGGTCAAGACCACCAGAGCCAGATACCAGACTTAAAATACCACCAGACCATTTGAGAATCTTGGTGCTACCTTCTTCCAGTATGTATAACTGATCTTTGGTGGCTTCATTGAAATCAAACACCTGAACCATACGCATCTTTCCCCGTGTTGCAGGAAATGCAAAACCACCCGGTTTGGCTAACTGAGTCCAGTTACTTACTCCAGTCCCCTTGCCATCCCAAGCAAGGAACTCCTCACCCACATTCATCAATAGCCTGTTACCTAAAGATCCAGATGTGGGGTAGTAATGACCCATAGCATAGGTCTTGCCAGTTGGCCTTGTCCCACCACCAGATACCGTGGTGCCAGACTTGTCTACGGAACCGGACCTCTTCTCCGCAAAGGCTCCCTGCTTGATAAGGAAGTTCTGGATCAGAGCTGCCTCATTGGGGCCGATCCTCGTCGGGTGAGCCTTCGTATTCATACCACCAGATAGGCTGTCGATCTCGAATGCCCCGATTGGAGAATCGAGCAGTTGAGATCTACGCTGGAAAACTCTGGGATCTACTGGCATTAAACTCTCTCAGTCCGCTTGTTCATGTCGGGCATGAAGGCCCAAGTGCTATCAGATCCTAGCCTATCTCTAAGGAACCCCTCAAGGAGAGTCTGATACCGCAACTCCTCTGCTTCTGCTTGAGCAAACTGACGAAGATTCCTGAGCAGGTCACTGAAAGCACCAATCACCAAGATATGTTCGCAATCAAGGAGCAGATCATCCTCGTCGTCGTCCAGATCGCTAACCCTCGTAGAGTGCGTAATGTGCAGGGAGACAGAGGTGGGGATCGGGTGAAGTCTGATGACTGCGTATCGGGCTACCTTCTCTTCACGGGCTAATCGTGCATAGGTGCTGGCTTCTGTATTGTCCTTCAAAGAAATCACACCAGAGGTAGGGACACTCTTGCTGAAATGGAGAACCGAAGTGAAGATGCGATCCGTCACAGTCCCAATAGTTTTCTCGTCTTCAACCAACAGTCCATTAGCGTCATACCCACGGACCCTGTAAGTGCCCGAATCTGACCCGGCATCAGTTACAGCCACGAGAGCAGTGGCTGCAGAGGGTTGTGTCAGAACCCCTCGATTGCCCAGACGAGAGTAATACTGAGGGTTACCAGCACTCCCAATATCCTTGATATACCTCTCGGTAAGATCCTGGTCAGGCAGTGGCATGACTACTCGATTGTTGGTCCTGTCATAGACCTTGATGATCTTAGCAACGCTCTGAGGAAGGCCCACTGTCTCAGTGGTAGCAGTTACGGTAGTCTCCTGAAGTAACTCAGGCCAGTTGTAGAACTGCAGGATCTCCTTGTATCTCCTGTTTATGGCTTCCTTGACGACAGTTTCCTTATCCAAGTCTGTCCGGTTGGCGAAACGCAGAACCTCTCCGGCTATGTCTCCAAATGTCTTCATGCTATTTTGTCCTCTGTCGTAAGGTTGAAAGCTGCCTGAACGCTTTGTATCCCAAATGCTCCGGGTTTATCACGGCGTACTGGCAAAACACTTCAGCCGGAGTAGCCGCAAAAGTAACCCCTGTTATCCCATAGGAACCTGTTGCACTTACAGGAGTCCCCACCACTAATACCGCATACGAACCTGTTGCGGTAGTCACTCCAGATACGGTTACAGAGTAAGAACCAGTGGCCGTAACAGTCCCGGAAGTGGTCGAAGATACATCATAGGAACCAGTTGCGGTAACTGGAGACCCAGTAGATATGACCGCATAAGAACCCGTTGCCGAAGCAGTGCCCGTCGATGTCACCGCATAGGAACCCGTAGAGGTTACAGGGGTGCCTGTTGACGAAATGCTGTAAGCACCAGTGGCCGTGACTGCCGTTCCTGTGCTTGTAACAGCGTATGATCCCGTTGCCGAAGCAGTGCCAGAAGCACTCGAAGACACTTCATAACTGCCTGTTGCCGTGACACCCGCAACGGCGGGAATCTCCCATTGGCTCATCCTTATTGTTCTATTAGCCTTGGGCAGGGTACCAGACGGGATGTTAAAGTTCGTGGTAATCTTTGACGAGTTGGTGGGACGGTTCCTTGGTAAGTCATAAGAGACATAAGCCGAAGCAAGAACTTGGTCATCAGCATCCGTGGTAGAACTGCCCTGTAGTGCCTCATCGTAAAGGTCGATATAATAACCATCACTAAAGTGCGAGGTTTGGTATGTTTGCTTGCCGGGAGTTGGGTAACCACTATAAATCCGATTGTACCCAGCAATGAATAACGCTAGGTTGTTTTGACTTGACCATTGGTTTGTGCTATCGCCCATATTATAGGAGGTAATCGAAGTGCCTAATGAAACCGATCTATCTGAAAAGGCATCCACTAGAGACCAGTTTTTAGTTGACCCTGTGAGAGCGGGGACAACATTCCTGATCCTTAGTAGAACTCCACCTATTATATTTCCAGTAGCGGAGGTACTGGTGGTGTCTTCACCCGCATCCCTTTGAAACTCCGCCTTGAACTCGTAGTCCGTTGGCTCGCCGGAAGCCGCAACGGTCCTAACACCCATCCAGGAGACAGTCCCTTGCCATATCCCGGCTCCAGGGGACAAAACATCATGGGAAACATACTGACCGCCCGCCGTCACATCGACATATGCATCGAAGCCAGAGTGGGTGTATACGGCATCGTAAGTTGGGGATGGCGTTGTGGCTTCCATCGTGCCACCAACACCACCAATAATCATAACAAGTTGATCGCCCGGAGACAGACTTACAGTTGGAGTAAATGTAATAGATGAATCATTGGTCTGATCGACACTTCCGACAGCAGTCATGGAGACCGAGGCAACTACTTCAACTGTTGGTGCTGGTACTCCCGTTGAGGTAACTGCATAACTTCCTGTAGCCGAAACAGAACCACCAGCTGTCGAATCAACTGCGTAGGAACCCGTTGCCGTGGCGGTCGCTGAACTGGTGACTGAATAACTACCCGTGGCTGTTACCGGAGAGCCAGCCACCTGGACCGCATAAGAGCCTGTCGAAGTTACCGCCGTACCCGTGGAGGTAACGGCATAACTACCCGTTGAAGTAGTCGGAGACCCGGCAGTAAGGACGGCATAACTGCCTGTCGAGGTGATCGCCGTCCCCGTCGATGTCACTGCATAAGAACCAGTTGAAGTTACCGGAGAACCCGTGAGCAGGATCGCATAAGCACCAGTGGCGGTTACTGCTGTCCCCGCTGCGATAACTGCATAACTGCCTGTGGCTGAAGCGGAACCACCAGTTGTCGAATCAACATCGTAGGAACCTGTGGCTGTAACTGCTGTCCCTGTAGAGGTGACGGCATAGGAACCTGTGGCTGTGGACACCGTGCCAGCCGCAGTAACGGCGTAAGACCCGGTTGCTGTTGTCACCGTTCCTGTCGAGGTAACGGCGTAAGATCCTGTGGAGGTCGCTACTGTTCCTGTTGAAGTAACTGCATAAGCACCCGTAGCGGTTGTGGCTGTTCCCGCAGAAGTGACTGCGTAAGATCCTGTGGCAGTAGCAATCGTTCCCGCAGACACAACAGCGTATGAACCTGTAGCCGAAACAGAACTGCTAGTCGTTGAGTCAACATCGTAACTACCTGTGGCTGTAACTGCTGTTCCAGTAGATGTCACCGCATACGAGCCAGTAGCAGTAACAGGAGTTCCCGTAAAGGTAACTGCGTATGAGCCTGTTGCGGTTGCCACTGTCCCTGTGGAGAGAACAGCGTATGAACCTGTGGCTGTAACAGCCAACCCGGTAGTGGATACCGCATACGCACCTGTGGCTGTTGCTACCGTTCCCGTTGAGGTGACTGCGTAACTACCCGTTGCGGTGACAGCCCCCGTGGAAGTAACGGCATAGTCACCCGTGGCAGTCGTCGGGGTTCCAGTGGAGGTTACTGCATAGGAGCCAGTGGCCGTGACCGGAGTTCCGGCAGTCTTGACGGCATACGATCCCGTGGCTGTTGAAGCAGTGCCCGTGGAAGTGACGGCATACGAGCCTGTGGCAGTGACGGGGGTTCCTGCGGTGGTGCCACCCGCATCCTCCCGAAGACCAACCTGTATCGAACTCCACCGACGATTACCCGTTGCGGAACACGCAACACCCGTGACAAGGGAAGTTCCAGCCACCTGCACATAGTGCATAAGCCCCAAGGCACCATCCCCCCCGGTGCCAGAGAGTTGCCCGCCGAAAGCGAACCCAGTGGGGGCTGGACTGGAAAATGTCGAGTTCCTTGCATACGCCACCCACCCGAACTGAGCCACATTGCTCGTTCCGGCAACGCTAGTTGGGTTTGTCCAGGTTATATTCCCGCTAGAGTTGGTACCTGCCCAGCCCGTTCCCTCGGCCCCGATAGTTACCGTGCCTCCCGATACACGGGAGATATGCATCTTGTTCCCCTGGCCCGACCAGCCAGAGCCTGTACTCACGGTCGTTCGGCTATTGCTCACATCGAGAGCGGTGACTGTGTGGTAGTAGACAGACAACCGTGCGTCAGTCCCAGCACTGGGTTCGTAACCAATGAGGGTGAAGGCGACGCTCGATATCGGTGTCGCTGTGTTTTGTAGTTCAGGTTGGTCGGTACTATTGCTGGATGGGATACCGTTGGACTTCCTGCCCCCTGCACAGGCAACAAAAATAATGTCCCCAGCAGAGAGAGTTATAAGGTTGGAAGTCGATGAGTTGCTGGCTGAAACAACCAGAGTGGTTTCCAGTACAACTGCCATCAGGTGTAGTCAATCTTGATATAGACTATGCCGGGTTCGTTCATATCCTCGACAACGAACTGCACCACTTGATCTGCCGCAACAGAAAGCCCGGGAGAGGCCCACGCTTCTTTGGTAAAGACTGAAGCACCAACCTCCGTCAGTGCTGGCACGGAAGCCTCACTGAAGCCACTCACAATCGTAGACATCGGTGAGGAGAACTTCCTTACAGTGTGAGTCCCCTTGGAGTCTCTTGGATCAGTGGTCACATAAGGATGGCCCGTGGACCCGTTGGCGTTTCGTAGTGCGGAATTCGTTTCCCACTTGTGAGCCAAGTACCCTTCGATCTCCTGCCTCTTGGTTGTTCCCATCGTGGAAGCATCTTCGTCGTATACCAGGATCTCGTTGATTTCAAAAGTCCCGCTGCCCTGATCTCCGTCTGTGGTGTTTGCCTTGTTGATGAAGTTGAAATTGAATGCGCTGGTGAAGGTGGATGTGTCTTCTAGTAGTTCGATACCATTCTCGTAGTCCCAAACCGTTCCGCTTGTGTTGTCGCCAGTCATTAGCGATCCAGACCAGAGTGCCTCATTGTTAGCGTTGTCGATGATTGCACACTTGTTGTTGTCGATGCCCCATATAGAAAGGAGGTCTCCCCTTGATGGGTTCGTTCCTCCGAATAGGTATGCTTCTCTGGCAGAGTTCTTTGTGACAGCCTTAAATGAAACAAAGATGGTGAATGGGTCGGTGGATGCAAACTGGAACTGGGCAGATGGTAGACTCGCTATTTCGCCTTCATCGAAGAGCATCGTTGGTCGTGCTGCTTGACCTGTTCCGTTTATCAAGTAAGAAGGCTTCGTAGTTCCTGTACCAGTGACAGAGTTTGCTGGTCTGTACCACGACTTCCAACTGGAAATGTCTGTGCCGCTTGAGGATGGGTTGCCGAATGTCATCGGCTTATCTGCAAGCAACGCAAATGTGAGGGAGTCACCGAAGATGTCCGTCTTCAGTTGGTCCAGCGTCATGTCTAGTGTCAGATCAGAAGCATTCTCTTTAGTGACATAGACATTGTGGATCTTGTGGGCAGCACTGCTTACATACGCAACAGTCGCAGGGAATCCGTCTGTCGGTATCGCTGCCCTCGTATCGAAGGACAGTGTTCTGAACGCCATGTCACCACCCAGCTACTCCTCGTGAAGTACGATCTTGTCCCCGCCGAACTCCCACAAATGTCTCTTCTCACCCTGCTCCCACCCGAAGAAGTAACGGGTTGGACCCTTGGTCTCCGTGTCGCTTGGGTCGGTGCTGATAACAATCGAGTGACGCTCAAAGATCACGGGACTGGCTTCAATTGGGATCTCGACCATGAAGGGGATCTCAACACCCGGCCCCTTGATGACCAACGAGCGAAGCGAAAACTCTCGGGCAAAGGTTTGCCCCAGCCCATCTGAGTCAACCTTCTCGCCAGAGGTTGTGATCCCCTGCCAAGTGAACATTAGACAACTACATCAAAGGTAACTTGAATTCCCAACCCCACTCCAGCAACGGAATTTGCATTGGTGGTCACTTGCAACGCAAACAGTTGAGTCAAACCAGTTCCGGTATTAGTCAAGACAAGATCGGTGGTCAGCAACCCCTCGCTATTTGCCCCGTTGATTGACAGAGCAGTTGGACCCGCAAGAACCGTTGTGTCTCCGGTGGTCGCTCCGACCCCAGTTGTGTATAAAGCGTCTGCCATTTCACCCTGGCTACTCACTGTTGCACCATTACCATCGGTGTCAGTTCCGGTCGCCCCTGCCGGTGTATTCGTTCTCTTGAGCAAGCAAGTGTTGGCAGTAATCGTAGAGCCAGAACCACCAACCCCGTCATCGAGGAACGAAATCTTGAAGAACCTGCGAACACTACGAGAGCCATTAGTAATCGCATCGGCAAGAACTTCAGCAGTGCTGTTGGCAGTGTCGTCAGTTCCACCAAAACCGAAGGTTGCTCCGGTGTTTGCTGCGGTGGGAAGCGTAGCACTTGTCCCCGCTGTATATGATTTCCAAGTTGCTGCTGCACCCATTACTTACCCCTTACTTCGGGTCTTTCAGGTCGAACCTGGAAAACATCCGAATGAATTTCTTTGAACCACCAGTGTTCCAGAACTCGGGAAGCAATGCGTTCACGAGTATCCAAGGACGGGTGGGGATTAAAGCGGCCATCATCAGGTCGCCATTTATGCTCATGCCATTTGGCTGGTGTTTCGTCTGACGAAGCAGATCAACTTCCTTGAGAAATCGCTTTACCTCGTGAGGGTACTTCTTGAACCAAGTATCCATGATAGCCCGAAGAACTCTCTCTTCAGCCTGACCTTTGACATAACTAGTAGGGACTGGACGGGGGGCCGCAACCTTGGCGACCCCCCTACCATTCGTAGACTTGCTAGTCATCAAGGATGTTTACCCAAGCACCAGCAGCACCGACAGCAGCAACCTCAAGAGTCAGTTCATGGAGAACCATGCCACGCTCGGAGTCACCACTCTTCGGCAGACGCTCGGCAACAGTTGGACGCAGGGTCGCCTTGCGAAGATGCTGACGCTCGAAAGCGAAAGCAGTCTTTGAAAGAGCGACCGTAGCGATTCTTCCCAAGTCACCGTCAGGAGTTCCGTGACCCGTTGGGCCAAAACGCTCAAGAATAACATCAACAGTGCCGAAATCGCTTTCGTACCGCATGACATTTGAAACGAGATCGTTCTTGCCAACATTGAAACGAGCAATCGAAGAACCAGCGTATGCCGTGATGTCCTTCTTCGCTGCCGGAGAAGCAAGGATCGTGTCAGGTGCAACACCCGCCGTCCACATTCTCTGCAGCAGAGTGTTGAAGTCCTCTTCAGCAAGTTGAAGTGCCGTACCAAGAGTCGCCGGGGCACCAGTGCCATCTGTGCCGATCAGATCGAAGAGAAAGTTATCCGCTGCCACCGCCACATCAGCGTCCAAGATCTCGTGGTAGAGACCGTTCATGGTGCGAGCATTGCCAGCAATTAGAGTTCCTGCTGGAACAGTTTGATCCACCTGACACAGCAACGCTTGTTCAGTGTTGCGAGCCAACTCACGCAAAGCCTTCATCATCTGGTACGAGAACTGAGAAGCCATACCCGCATGGGTGACAGCCTCGTTCGTGCCCGTGACAGCAAAGTCCTTGCGAAGAATCTGCGTGTGGTTGTTTGAGCGAGTCGGATCAACCAGCGTAGCACCAGAAAACTGATCGCCCTCAACGGCACCAGCAGAAGTAGTCGCAGTGAGACTATCCCTGATCCACTCATGTTTTGTCGAAGTCGCTGCAACAGACTGCAGCATGGAGAAAAACGGTGTGTCATACGGCGAGATCATCGTGATGACATCAGAGAGATCTTCTCTGATAGTCGTTGTCAGATGATCAGCGGTATGTTCAGCACCACCAATAATAGCCATTGTTATGTCCTTTTATGGGCACTGGCTCTAACGAGAGTCTTTCCAGGGTTGATGTTTCTCCAAGTACCGCAACAACGAGTTTGGATCGCCCGGTTGAATGCCCGCCCGATCTGCCGCCTCTTCAGCCTGTGGTGTCGTCTGAGGGGCAGGGCGAACCCCACCTTCCAAACGCTGGCTACTAGAAGGGGCACCACCAGAACGAGACAATCTCGCAAAGGTCGATTCTGCTGCCCTCAACATTCCAGTCGGGAGTTCCTGAAGACCCGGATCACTGAGGTATTCCGCCTCAGATTCCTTGAAAAAATCCGACTTAGGATTGTTGAGTTCTGGGTACTCAGACCTTGCTTGGTCCCATGCTTGCTGCCTCTGCACATCAAACTGTTGAACAGCCGATGCCCTCGCTTGCTCTTGCATGAGTCCCTGTATCGTTTGGCTTGAGATCTGCGTTGCCCGCAACTTCGCAATGTTATCAGCAGCTTCAACAGACTTTCGAGGATCGTCGAAACTATCCTCTGCTATCTTTGTCCACCGACTGATCTCATCGTCGATTGCGTCAGGCACCGCACCCGCTGGTTGCTGTACTGGAATCCCTGGTTGGCTCTGTATCTGAGCCTCGTACCCTTTCATTTTGTCGTAAACTTCTTTGAAACGGTCATAAGGAATCCTTCGATCCCCTGTTCCCGGCGATGCGTCCGAGGCTGGTGCATCTTGACCAAATTGCTTCGCAGGAGTTTGTGCCTCTACTGTGTTCGGGGGAACACTACTGGAATCCTGGGAGCCAGTTACGCCCGAGTTGGTGACGGGGACACCACCTACGCCCGTGTTCGTATCGTCCAAGTAACCCCCTTCAGGGTATCTAGGTTTTTGTTACACCCAAAGACGGGTACCTGTCAATACTAATCCTGATCTGCACACACATTCAAGAGGTAGTTCTCAATATCCTCAAAGGCCATATACGCTCCACGGGCTTCGTAGATGTCCTTGGGGTCGCTGGCTGTCAGAGCAGATGAAAGATATTGCTCCCGAAGAGGCTGAAGGACTGCCATTAAAAAAGCCAAACTCTGGTCCCTGATAAGGGCTTCCAGCCTTCTCTGCTCCTCTGCCCTCTTTTGGCCCATTAAGGTTTGAGGAGTTCCATCCCCATCCAAGGCACTCCAGTACCCCCGAAACTCCTTGCTTTGAAGACCATGCTCCTCAATCACCTGCTCTATTCTCATGCCATTACCTCCCCTTCAGGCTGCGGTTCTTCTTGTGGCGGTGCCTCTTGTGGTGGCCCTTCTTGCGGTGGCCCTTGAGCCATCGGACCCTGCTCGGGGAAGGTCATGTAGATCCTTGTCCCCTGCTGCTGAACCTCTGCCCCCTGCTGCTGCAACTGTTCCACCACTGAGTTGTCTCCAAGCATGGACATATGCAGACCTATGTGGCCCGTCAAGAGTAAGACCAACTCCTGATCTTCCATGTTCGCCTGAATCGCTTGCTGCAAGACTTCCATGTGAATCTGGTGTGCGTCACCCTGGTCCACCGGAGAAACCTGCTTCATCGTCTGCATGAACTGGATCTCTGTCAGTTGCTCACTGGCAGCGTCCTCCTCCATGACCCCCGGTGCCCGTAAGAACCTCCTCGAAGAACGGTAGTCACTGTTCTCGAAGTAGTCACGGACCAGTTCATAGGAGTTGATAAAGGGAGAGAAGTTCGGAGAAGAAGCCACCTGCATATCTGCCAGTGCCTTCTGGGACCGTGCCCTCGAATCCATGTTGTCCAATCGACCCGTTGGAATCAGGTCGAAGTCAGAGTAGAGATCCCAGCGGTTGAACATGACAGGCTCACGACCGTCAATGTTCACCATGACTGACATATCCCCATACTGACCCCAGAGGAACAAGGTCTGACGATGCAGCCTCCTCATAGACTCTTGGAAGATCTGGATGTCCAAGGCTCCCTGCATCTGGCTCATGCGAGAAATCTCCTGAACCTCCGCCGCAGTCCTCCTCTCCACCTTCTGGTTCACATTTGAGATTCCGAAATCCTGAATGCCGACATACTCCTCGGCGTAAGCCTTGAGAGTCCTCTCTTCAGCCTCGAATGAATAATCCATGACCTGATGCGTAATGGGCTGCACATCGTCCATACGCCTGACAGGAATGTATCCACCCGGACGGAAACGCAACTGAGAAGGATTGCGAACCGAACCCTCTCTAACCTTGAAGGTCAGAGCATTTTGAATCGTCATGCGGTCGAGCTTGGCATTGTGCTGGGCATTGATCTCTGCATTGAGGTCATGCAGTAGTTCAGGAATCCCACGAGGGGCATACCAGCGAGGCTCAGTGATCTCGTAAACGAAACGAGTAAAGGGCCACTCACCATGCTCGTAGGGGTATTCGATCAGACGCAAGACTTCATTGCCCTTGGCACTGATAGTCATCACGCACTTCTCTTCCAACCCGTCACCATTGATATCATGGTAGAAATAGATCTCGTAAACCTCAATGTGTGAACCGCTAGAGGAAGTGGAAGAGATGCCCTCTCGTGCCGTTCTAGATGTGTTCACATAGGAAGTGTCACGACTGGCAATCTCTGAAGTCTTGGACTCCTTCGCCACCTTCTGGGCAACCTCGGAGTCATACATTCCTTGGATACCTCTGGTCCTGATCTCTGCTGGAGTCAGGAACATTCGGTGAGCGATCCAAGGCAAGTTGTCGATATCGTCGGAAGAATCGAAGGGAACCACAATGTCCCTCGAATCAACGAAGTGCCAAGCAGGAGCGTTCTGTTTCACCACTTGCAGGGAAACCTTCAGGAACTCCTTGCCGTCCCGGAACTGCTTGAGGACAGACTCAAAGGCAATGCGGTCCTCTTTGTTCTTGAGGTCCAACCCCATCTGTGGAGCCAGTTGAATGAAGTCCTCATCCGTCACTTCGCTCCGGTCCACATCTTCAGGCAAGAAAGAAAGGTCCAGAGTCCTGGTCTTCCTCTCAGTCTGGTGGTCCCAGACAGCCTTGATGTAAGACTGACCGTAGGTAAGGAAGTGGTCTATTGAGTGGATCTGAGTCTCACGGCAATGATCCATCTTGTAGCGGATCAACCAATCATAGAAGTTCTCTATCCTTCTCGCTCTCTCAGGGGCAGCTTCCCCCAGAGTCTCAATCGACAACACAGGATTCACACCGAAAACCGCACTCACATAGAGGGGCTTCTGACGGCGTATCGTCTTGTCAATCAAGGGAATGTTGATGTTAGAAGAACCCGGCCAAGGGAAGTTCTTTTCCCCACGGATACCAAAGCGTCTCTCGTAAAAGACTCTTTGCTTGTTCTCCCACTGAGAACGATCTCCTATGGCTTTCTCGACCTGCTGAACCAGATCAATGACCGTCTCGTTTTTGATTTGAGGAGCAAGGTCTATACCCCTGCTCTCTGGATGTTTTTCCATTTAGCCCCCATACCCCGTAACTCCAAGATCCCTGGTTTCTTCAACACTTACTGATTGCCCCATACTGAACTGAGGCTCGAAGTCCAAGAGGTAGCGAAGCGTGTCAATCATGTCCTTGCCCGCATCCCCTGGTCTCTCCTTCGCCCCATACTCTGACTCCATGTCCTTCTGATTCCAAATGTAGTTCTCAAAAGCCCAGACCATATTCCGGCAACCCTCGAAGACCAGAAACTTTGGCTCACCAATATCTGTCCTCAAAGCCTCGTGAATCCTCTGGTGACCAAGTGACAGGTCGTTGTTGATCTCTGCGTAGAAATCAAGGTTGTGGTCCTCATACTCCTCTATCAGTGTCCTCCCTGTAAACACCGAAGGAGTCTTGCCGAAGTTTGGGTCAATGATCCTCTCATAGATAGACTCTTTCCCCTCCTCTGTACGGATAATCGAAACATAGTCACGGACAGAGTTGCGACAGGTCTTGATCGAGTGGAAAGGATCGTGAGGCCACTCACGGTAGCAAAACAACTGGTTCTTCGGATTGATCGCAAACCATGCCATGTAGCACGGACGACGATCATGCGGGTCCATGACCAGGAAGCGAGGCCATGACTCTGGAATCTCGAACCCCCGAACCACATGAGTCTCACGGCTAAACTCAGGGAAGATCGAACCAGACAAGTGACTGAACTTGCCGTGAACCCTTGATTCAATCTCTTCAGGAGTCAAATCCTCTATGAAGGAAAGTTTCTCCTTCTCGGGGATATATGGATTGTTCATCAAGTCTAGATGGAAATCCGCAATCCTTATGCCGTCTGCCCTCGAAGCAATCTCGTTATAAATCCAAGGACAACTCAGTGGGGTCAGAGTAAACCAGATTCTCCCACCATGATCCAAGCAACCACGGCGAACCGCCACGAACATCTTGCGAGGAGGAGGCTCGTCAAACCAAACACCATGCCAGTCGTGGCCCTCATAGGTGGAAGGGTCTTGCATATAAGAACCGATGTAGAGCCGTGAGCCGTTCGAGAAGCGGAGGATCTCCGGGTATCCGTCCGTCCCATTCTTCGTGTGTTCAATCCAACCCTTGGCAGAAAACTCCTTGATCTTCTTCATCAAGATCTTGTCTACCGCTTTCCTGCGATCATTGACCATAGCCAAGATATCCACAGGAGGGGTTGGAAGGTTCTTCCTCGTCCCGTCATGCCTGAACCCCATGCAATGAGCCAGCACCTCGACAACGCCAACCGTTGACTTGCCTGTACGGTTCCCTCCAGTAATCAAACGGATCTGAGCAGGATGCTCCAAGAACTCTGTCTGTTGTCCGTAAGGTTCAAAGAAGAAGAAGGGGGCTTCCTTGAAGACTTGAGCTTGTTCCTTGAGTTGCTTGTATTCGTCAACCAGATCGCCATGTTCCATCTAGAACCACTCCCAATAGCCACAAGGCTTATCCCTGGTTGACAACTGACGACAGGAGCGAATCGGCCTTAACCCTCTCCATCCACGGATTGTCGTGGTCTCAACATGGACAATAAGGAAACGACCTTTGCCTCGACCGGACCCTTGGCAGCGAGGGCACTCTTTAGTCATCTGGCTCCTCCATTGTCACGGAAGTGTTCACCACTCCCATTTGCTTCTTCATCTTCTTGATATGGGCTAGTAGTTCCTCTTCTGTCATCACGGTCGGGTCTAGTTCCTTATCCCCACCAAGGTCTGCTTCTTTACGCTTCACATAGCGATAAAACAACTCAGTGTCCTTCACCGAACCCTCACTGGCACGGATCGCCACACTCATAGCGATGTGGCCCTCTGACTCTTCTGCTGCCTTGAGCAAGAGCATATTGATAATGGTGTTGATGTCCCTGCGGGAAACACGGGAAAGGAGTACATTGAGATCGACATTGAGTTTCTTGGCAACCAGCCCCCTGGCCTCTTCTTCGTCATGTCCCCTTCGCAGGTACTTGGTGTAGTAGTGGCAATACCTATGGGACCACCATATCTCGTAGGGACCGAGCCAGCCCTGAATATCCCCCACCAGTCTCTTGAACATCTTCACTGCCGACTGGTAATGGCCCACACTTGCGAGTCGAGCGATGAACTCTTTCTCTGTTGATTGGCTCATGCTCATGGGGACCAGTTGCGAAAGTTGTCCGGCAAAGTCCACGAGTTGGTGTTTACGAATGGGGTCCAGCCCCATAAGCCACATGGCTCCTGCGTCAGACTTGTCCTTGAGTCTCTTCAGGACTTTGTTCGCAACTTTCTCTGGAGCCTTCAGTTCCTTGGGGGGGTCTTTCACTCTGATTGTCACTTTCTATTACTGACGAGTCAAATCCTACGCTATTGAAAACGAAACCAAAAGATGTATATTGCCCACGAAGGCGAGGCAAAACCAATGGACAAGGACAAATCCGGGCTGGAAGTCTACCACCAGCACACCTATCAATCTTCCGAGGGCCAATCTTACAAACTGGGATTCTTCATTCCGTTCGAGAATGGGGCACTCAAGCCCTTGGAGTTCTGGGTCAAGTCCGAAAACAAGAAAACAATCTTTCGATCATCTGGGTACAATGACCCCACATGGGTCGTAGACACCTCTAGCAATGACGACTTCCGCTTTATCGACATCGTTAAAGAAGGGCTGAAGCTGCCCATTGAAACCAGTTCGTTCCTTATTTCACTATGGAGGGAGATCCACGAAAAATGGCAAGGTCTAGAAAGAGAAGCAAGAAAAGAAATGCCAAAGTCGCCACGATTAAAAGAGTTCAAAAAGACACTGAACTGAACGACATAAAGAAATCGCTGGACCTTTGCCTTTTTGAAATCCATGAGCAACAGATCTCCAGCCAGAAGCAGAAGCACAGATTGCTTGAGGTCAGGAACATGATCCAGAACCGACTACACAAGCAGCCAGGAATAAGCCTGTGAACCTTGCCATTTCCCGGAGAGGGGGGTTTTCATTGGTGCGGCATTTGGCCTCCCTCTCCGCTTTCAAGGTAAACCCATAGAAACCCTCCAGTGTAGTCAATGCCAACAAGTCCTGCCCCTGGACAAAAAGCACTTCCAGTTCTTCTGGGACCAGAAGGCCAACCAGACCCGACACCTGAAAATCTGCAAAATATGCAACAGGAGAAGGCTCAGGACGAATATCCAGCACAGGTCTTTGCGTCTCCTTCATGGGGCAAAAAGGAGAGCCAAACTCAAGGCTATGGAGTTCGGGCTAGATATCGAATGGGTCAAAAAAAGAATCCAACTTGGAACCTGTGAAGCCTCAGGAGTGCCCTTTGACCTTCAATCCAAGTCGGGCCAACTCTCCCCACGAACCCCCACTATTGATAGAATCATTCCAGAACTAGGGTACACGAAAGAGAACTGCCGAATCATCTGCATGGCACTGAACACGCTGTTTGGGACATGGGGAGAAGGAGCGGCAATCGAGATAATCCTGCCCTATCTCACAAAAAGGGGAATCAAGACATGGAATTAAGCGAACGAAACAGTTGGATGCAGCCAGCCGACAACGAACCCACCGAAGGAGTCGAGTTCTGGTTCAAGTATGATCCAGATACCGACAACTTCGCACTCCTGTTCACCTCACCCTCCAACCGCAAGCAAGTGAAAATACACCTCTCAAGCAAACTCATGGAACGATTCATGGACGAAAGCCTAGCTTTCTTCATAGACATTATGAACCGGGAAGAAAGGGAAGACGATGAGAATAGCCCTTGACTATGACGGCACCATCACCAAGGCACCGCCATTCTGGGAAGATTTCGTAAAACTCTGCAAAACACACAGCATCGAGGTCTGTGTCGTCACCGCAAGACCCCCTCGCAAAGCATACAAAGACGAAATACCCTACATCCTCGGGCACTCGGTCCCTGTCATCTTCACCAGCGGAAGAGCCAAGAAGCCCTATTGCCGGGAACAAGGGGAAGAGTTCGACATCTGGATCGACGATAACCCCTGGATGGTACACATCAGCTCAGAGGATCTGAAGAAACATGGAATCGAACCCTAAACCCGAACTCGTTGTCGTCATCTGGGAGGATACCGCCGCATTAGAGGAAACATGGAGCGATGAGGAAGAAGCACGGGAACTCAAGCCAGGGATAATGCACTCAGTCGGCTGGATCCTCGCCAAAACACCCAAATACCTCACCATCACCTCCTCCGTTGAGTTCGACGGCGAACTCGTAGGCGATGTCAATTGCATACCACTCGGTTGCATAAGAGAAATCAAACAAGTACGACCCCATGAGAAATCCACTTGACCCACAGCAAGGCAACGGATAGAACCTCTCCTGACGACAGGAATCTGTCGGTGCCAAGTTTAGGGTCTTCGGCACCCAGCATACGAAGGACTCACCAACAACTCAGGGTGAACAACCGCAAGAGCAGTGCTGGCAACAATCCACCGCTATTCCCCCATAAAAAAAAGGGGGGGTAGGGGGGGTTTTGACCAGCACCAAAGGATCTACCACAATCTAGGGAGTAAGTTGCCGAAAGCAGACCTGCTGAACAACCTACTCAAATTGAAAAAAGTGATGTGGTGCAGCTGCACCTGCAGCAGCCACTAACCACAGGAGAAGTTATATGCCAAAAGGACCAGGCACCTACGGAAGCCAAGTCGGCAGACCTAAGAAGAAGAAATAGCCATACCAACATCTCGGCCTTCCTTGAACCGGATACCCACCGCCTTCCACATCAGCGGGTGTCCGGTTCTCTTTTTAGCCAGATAGCCACAGAACCACCGCAGGACGCTATTCGAGGAAAATGT